>NZ_JAFMPL010000166.1:0-10717 GCF_019038455.1 Nocardia noduli | reverse complement strand
CCGAGGGTTTGCGCCGCACCGGGGCGAGCAACCAGCGCCCACTGCTCAACGGCGCCGACCCCGGCGCGAAGTACCGCAAGCTGATGCGTGAACGCCGCCCCCTCTACCGCGAGGTGGCGACCGTCCGGGTGCGCACCGACGGACGCAGTCCGGGCCGGGTCGTCCGCATGATCCTGGACAAACTCGGCATGGACTCCGTCGCGCCGAGTGCCGATCCCGAGCCGGATACCGCCGTCGAAGCCGCGCCCGCTCCGACCGGTAGGCGGTCGCGCACCCGCCGTCGAGCCCGTGCCCGGGCCGCGGCCAAGCACAATTCCACCGAAACCACCGAGCCGACGCCCGATCGCACCGGCGATCCCGCCCCGAGGCAGCGCTCACGGCGCGCCCGGGGTCGTCGCACCCCGAACAACGGCACGAGCGGCGAATCCGCCACCCATACGGCGAACAACCGCGCGGACAAGCGCCGTGCGACCGCCGGTAACCCCGACACCGTGCTCGGTGCCGAGCAGATCGGCAGGACGGGCAATACCTCACGCGGTAACGCGCAGCTCGACCGAATAGACGGTGCCACCCACGGTGACACGCGGACCGGCCGAAAGAGCGACGCGGCGCACGGCGGCGCGCAGACCGGCCAAAAGGGCGACGCAGCGCACGGCAAGACCCGAACCCGTCGATATGACGACGCCACACGCGGAGATACCCGGGTCGGCCCGAAGGGCGACGCGGCGCATGACGGCACGCGGGCCGGACTGCACCATGACGCCGACTACGGCGATGCGCAGACCAGCCGGACCGCACTGCGCGACGCGACGGAGGCGGGCGTCGGCAGACATTCCGGTCCGTCACCCGACGGGATCGCCGACGCCGGGTCCTCAGGGACGACCAGGCGTCGACCGCGTCGAGCGCAGCGCGCGGCGGGCGCTCCGAGCACGGTAGCGGGCACGGACGGTGCGGAGCCTCCCGACTCGGGGTCCGCACGCCGGGTCACCTCCCGCCGCACCGCCGGTGCCGTGCCCGATACCGGCGCGCTCACCGAATCGGACGGCCGGGATCGCGCGGCAGATGCCGAACCGGCCACCGGAGAGCGTCAGTCCGGGCGTTCACGTCGCAGGCGCGCACCGCGCGGTCGCGGCCGGGCCGAGAAACAGTCGGCGGGCACAGAATCGGAACAGCGCACATGAGCACCGCGGATCGACGCGCGATCGGGCATACGTGCCCGTGTCCGTGGTCGGCCGTACGAGCGGGCCGGATCCACGACCGCGCAGCGCGACATTTCGTAACGAGAGAATCGGAGCATTCGTGACAGAGCCGAGGCGTATCCAGGTCGAGACCGCCGACCCGTATCCGGTCATCATCGGGCGCGGACTGCTCGGTGAACTCGTCGAATCGGTGACGGGTGCGACCACGGGGGTCCGCACGGTCGCGATCTTCCATCAGCCGCCGCTCGCCGAGACGGCCGAAGTGGTGCGCAAGGCGTTGGCCGACACCGGGATCGACGCGCATCGGGTGGAGATCCCGGACGCGGAGGCCGGTAAGGAACTGGCCGTCGCGGGTTTCTGCTGGGAAGTCCTCGGCCGGATCGGCCTGACCCGCAACGATGTCGTGGTCAGCCTGGGCGGCGGCGCGGCGACCGATCTCTCCGGTTTCGTCGCCGCCACCTGGATGCGCGGCGTGCGGATCGTGCACGTGCCGACCACCCTGCTGGCGATGGTCGACGCCGCGGTCGGCGGCAAGACCGGTATCAATACCGAGGCCGGTAAGAACCTGGTCGGCAGTTTCCACGAACCGGCCGCCGTACTCGTCGATCTGGCGACACTGGAGACGGTGCCGCGCAACGAGATCGTCGCGGGTATGGCCGAGATCATCAAGGCCGGATTCATCGCGGACCCGGTCATCCTGGATCTGGTCGAACGCGATCCCGAGGCCGCGCTGGATCCGACCGGCGAGGTGCTGCCCGAACTGATCCGCAGGGCGATCCAGGTCAAGGCCGATGTCGTCGCCGCCGATCTCAAGGAAGCGAGCCTGCGCGAGATCCTCAACTACGGGCACACACTCGCGCACGCCATCGAACGACGCGAGCGCTACCGCTGGCGTCACGGTGCGGCGGTGTCGGTCGGGCTGGTCTTCGCCGCCGAACTGGGCAGGCTGGCCGGACGACTCGACGACGCCACCGCCGATCGGCATCGTGCGGTGCTGACCGCCGTCGGGCTGCCCGTCTCCTACGACGCCGACGCGCTGCCCCAGTTGCTCGACGCGATGCAGACCGACAAGAAGACCCGCTCGGGCGTCCTGCGTTTCGTCGTCCTCGACGGCCTCGCGAAACCGGGCCGTTTGGAGGGTCCCGACCCGACCCTGCTGGCGGCGGCCTATTCGGCCATCGCCCGCGAGGAGAGTCCCAGCGGCGGCGCGGTCCTGCTCTAGCGCTCACATGCGACGAGGGCGCACTCCACGTGGAGTGCGCCCTCGTCGTCTCCGCGTCAGTGCGCGGACGACACCGGGTGTCGCTCGGATTCGGCACTCACCGATTTCTCCGCCGCGCGTCCGGTGACCATCCGGCCGATCCCGACGCCGATCAGCGCGGGGATGAAGATCAGCAGGATGATGAAGGAAGCGCCCGCTGTCACTTCGAAGAGCAGTCCGTTGTCGCTGAGGTCCATCTTCGGGAAGAAGTCCACGATCCAGGAGACGAGACCGCTGCCGACACCGCCCGCGACCGCCGCCTTCAACCATCGGATGGTCAGGTCGGAACCGCGTTCGGGGTCCGGGTTGTCGAGACGATCGGCGCGGCCGTCGAGCACACCCCATGCCACGATGACGGCGAGCAGTACGACCAGGCACAAGATCCGCATCGAACTCCCGTGCGTCGGCCAGTACACCATCCCGAACCCGAGCCCGATACGCAGGCCGACGACCAGCACACCGAGCGCGAAAGCCCGCAGAACCCAAGCAGTCATATCGACTACCTTAACGCCCGGCTCGCCGCAACAGAACTAGAACAGGTATCAGAAATGCGGCCGGGACGGGATCATTCCTCCATCGCCGAGGCCATCTCGGCGCGCGGCGCGGGGCACCCGGTGAACTGCTCGACCTGGCCGTAGGCCTGATGCAGCAGCATCCGCAACCCGCTGACCACCGTATGACCGGCCCTGGCCACGGCCACCGCGAGCGGCGTCGGCCACGGATCGTAGATCGCGTCGAGTACCACGGGTGCGTGCGCCACCGACGCCGCGATGACCGCGGCCGCCTCCGACGGAATGGTGCTGACCACCGCACCGGCCTCGGCGCACACCGACTCCACGGACTGCGCGTCGAATCCGGCCACCGCGACCGCCATACCGAGGCGTTCGGCCAATTCCACGGCACCGCGCGCCCGTCCGGCGTCGCGGGCGAAGACCGTCACCGATTTCGCGCCGAGCGCCGACAGTCCGAGCAGCGCCGGACGCGCGGTACCGCCCGCGCCGAGCACCGCCGCGCTGTCGAGCGCGGTGACACCGCCCTCGCGCAGCGCGCCGACCACGCCGTCCACGTCGGTGCAGTCGGCACGCCAGCCGCCCGCCGTGTGGACCAGGGTGTTGGCGGAGCCGACCAGTTCGGCACGCTCGGTGCGCTCGTTCGCGTACGCGAGGGCCGCTTCCTTACCCGGCATGGTGACCGACAGCCCCACCCATTCCGGACCGAGACCGTCGACGAGACCGGGCAACCGCTCGGCCGAACATTCGATCCGCTCGTAGGTCCACGGCAGCCCGAGCGCGTGATAGGCCGCCAGGTGCAGCTGCGGAGAGCGCGAATGCGCGATGGGCTTGCCGAGTACCGCGGCCTTGCGGGCGGCGGCACCGTCGACCGCGGCCCCGTTCGCCACGGTGCCGTTCACCGCCGCACCGCGTTCATCGGCCACTGTCGAGGATTCCGCTGTCCTCGGCCTTCTCGATATTGCGTAGGTGTTCCGAATAGCTCTGAGTGAACAATGTGGTGCCCTTCATGTCGATGGTCACGAAGTACAGCCACGGTCCCGGCTCGGGATTCTCCATGGCGCGCAGAGCGTTCAACGACGGTGCGGCGATCGGGGTGGCGGGCAGCCCGGCCATCGCGTAAGTGTTCCACGGCGTGCGGGTGGCACGGTCGCTGTCGGTGGTGGCGACCTCGGTCTGATCCAACGCGTAGTTGACGGTGGAATCGAACTCCAGCTGCTGTCCTACCTCGAGCCGGTTCATGATGACCCGCGCCACCTTGGGCATATCCTGCGGCAGCGCCTCGCGTTCGACGAGCGACGCCGCGATCAGCGTCTCGTAGGGCGACAGCTTGGTGGTCGCCCCGGATTGGAGCAGGCCGGTCGACTCGTAACTCGTGGCGCTCGCGCTGACCAGCTGTTTCAGGATCTGCTGCGGCGACGCGCTCGGATCGAAGTCCCACGTGCCCGCCGCGATCAGGCCCTCGAGCTGCCTGGCGCGATCCGGGACCGCCTTCACTCTGGCCTGCGCCCAACTAGGCACGCCGAGCGCGCCCAGATCGGCATCGGCCCCCGCGGCGGCGAGCTGCTCGTAGGTGACACATTTCTTCGCGGTGACGGTGCCGATACAGCTGGCGGCGGCGATCTTGGTGTAGATCCCCTCCTTGCGCGCCCCGGTGTTCACATCGTGCTGATCGTGCAGCAGCCTGCCCTCGGACACGACGACATTGCCGACCCGCGAGTTCTTGCCGAGCAGCGCCGTCACGGCGTCCAGGGCTGGCACCTGACTGGGGAGGGCGTAGAAACCCGGCTGCACCGCGTTCATCCCCGAATTGCGCACCGCCGCTTCGTAGAACGCGCCGCTGCTCTTGACGACGTCCTTGTCGACCATCGACGAGGCGATTTCCTTGGCGGTATCGCCCGGATGGACCTGAACCACCACCAGCGGACCGCCCGGTCCGGCGTAATCCTCCGGAATCGCCACCGACCTGGCGAATTTCATACTCGCGAAGCCGACCGCGCCGATGAGCACCACGATGAAGAATCCCGCGACCAGCCACAGGGTCCTACGGCGTTTCTTACGTTCCTCGGCCTTGCGCGCCGCCACCCGCGAGCGCTTTCCCCGCTGGGAGCGCTTCGGCGGGGGACGCCGCCCCGGACGGCCGCGTTCCGGGGGTTCCTGCCTGCCGACCCGGGGGCCGCGTGCTCGCGGCGGCGGCGTCGGTTCGGGCTCCTCGTCCTCGAGGTCGTCGTACAACGGCGGGTCGTCGTACAACGGCTCGTCGTCGGTGTACCGAGGGATGACGTTGGTGTCGTCCTCGTAGTCGTCCCAATCGTCGGGCTCGTCCTGGGAAGTGCCCTGCCCGGCCCAGGCTCGGTCGTCTCGCTGATAACGCCGCTCGGCCTCGCGCTGTTTATAGCGTTCCTCGGCCCGCGCCCACCGATCCGTCATGCATCGTCTCCGAACGACGCGTCACCCATCGACGCCTCTTCGACCGACTTCAACACCGCACTCCGTTCGTCCAACCATCCTTGCAGGATCGACACGGCCGCTGCCTGATCGATCACCTGCCGCTGGCCACGCGCGCGAACTCCACTGTCCCGCAATGCACGTGCAGCTGACACGGTAGTCAAACGTTCGTCGGAAAGCCTGATCGGCACGGGATCAATTTCCATTCGCAAACGTTCCGCGAACGCGATCGCGAGGTCGGCCGCGGTTCCCTTCTCCCCGCGCAGGGTCCTCGGCAGGCCGACGACGACCTCCACCGCCTCGTATTCCCGCACAATGTGGGCAATTCTCTGGATATCCGCGGCGGGACCACCGGCTCGGGATTTTTTCGCCCGAGCCACGGTCTCGACCGGCGTGGCAAGAATACCGTCGGGATCACTCGAGGCGACCCCGATTCGGACGCTGCCGACATCGATCGCGATACGTCTGCCCCGGCCCGGATCGGACGCCGAATCGGGCCGGTCCGCGGCGCGCGAGCGGCCCGACGGGTCGGAACTCTCCGAATCGCCCATCAACCGGCCAGTTCGACCACCCGGGCACGGACAGCGGCCAAGCCGGCCGTGATTCCCGAGGGATCCGAGCCCGCGCCCTGTGCCATCTCGGGCTTGCCGCCACCGCGGCCCGCGATACTCGGTCCGAAACTCGCCACCAGATCGCCCGCCTTGAAGCCCAGTCCCTGCGCGCCCTTGTTCACCGTCACCACGAACGGCACCTTGCCGTCGGTGTTGCCGAGCAGCACGACGACCGCCGGTTCGCTGCCGAATCGACCGCGGATATCGGTGGCCAGCGTCCGCAGATCGCCGGCCTGCACCCCTTCGGGGGCCGCGACGGCGACCAGCAACACCGCGCCGACACGCTCGGCTCGGTCAACGAAGGCTCCCGCCGAGGACAGCACGGCGGCCATCTTGGTCCGCTCGAGTTCCTTCTCCGCCACCTTCAGGCGCTCCACCAACTGCTCGACGCGCGCGGGCACCTCGTCGGAGGGCACCTTGAGCGAGGACGCGACACCGGCGAGCAGCGCGCGTTCCTTGGCCAGGTACTTGTAGGAATCCAGACCGACGAACGCCTCGACGCGACGGATCCCAGACCCGACCGAGGATTCGCCGAGCACGGTGATGGGCCCGATCTGCGAGGAATGCCGCACGTGCGTGCCGCCGCACAGTTCCATGGAGAACGGGCCGCCGATCTCGACCACGCGAACCTCGTCGCCGTAGTTCTCGCCGAACAGCGCGAGCGCGCCCATCTGCTTGGCTTTGGGCAGGTCGGTGACGAAGGTGTTGACCGGGAAATTCGAGCTGACGGCGTCGTTGGACACCGCTTCGATATCGGCCTTCTGCTGTTCGGAGAGCTGGCCCTGCCAGTTGAAGTCGAAGCGCAGGTAGCCGGGTTTGTTCAGCGAACCGGCCTGCACGGCGTTCGGGCCGAGCACCTGCCGCAGGGCCGCGTGCACCATGTGGGTGCCCGAATGGCCCTGGGTCGCGCCGCTGCGCCACGCCGGATCGGCCTGGGCGAGCACGACGTCACCCTCGGTGATCTGCCCCTGCTCCACCGTCGACTTGTGCACCCACAACTTCTTGGCGATCTTCTGCACGTCGTTGACGCGCAGTTTGATCCCGGCGGCGGTGATGGTGCCGCGATCGGCGATCTGACCGCCGGATTCGGCGTAGAGCGGGCTGCGATCGAGGATCACCTCGACGTCCTGCCCGACCGTGGCGACCGGAACCCGCACCCCGTCGGCGATGAGCGCGAGCACGTGGGCCTCGGAGGTGAGTTCGTCGAATCCGGTGAACTCGGTCGGGCCGCGGTCGACGAGATCCTTGTAGACGGTCAGGTCAGCGTGCGCGTGCTTGCGGGACCTGGCGTCTTCCTTGGCGCGCGTGCGCTGCTCGGCCATGAGCGAGCGGAAACCGTCCTCGTCCACGGCGAGTCCGGCCTCGGCGGCCATCTCCAGGGTGAGGTCGATCGGGAACCCGTAGGTGTCGTGCAGGGTGAAGGCTTCCGAACCGGGGATCGTCTTGCCACCCTTGGCCTTCACCGCGGACGCGGTGTTGTCGAACAGGGTGGAGCCGGTGTTCAGCGTCTTGAGGAACGCCGTCTCCTCACCCACCGCCACGGTCTCGATGCGCCGGAAATCGGTAGCCAGCTCCGGATACGACGGCGCCATCAGGTCGGTGACGACCTTCATGAAATCGGCCATCACCGGCTTCTCGGCGCCGAGCAGCCGGGCCGAACGCACGATGCGGCGCAGCAGCCGGCGCAGCACGTAGCCGCGGCCGTCGTTGCCCGGGTTGACGCCGTCCGCGATCAACATCGCGGCGGTGCGCGCGTGGTCGGCGATGACGCGGAACCGCACGTCGTCCTCGTGCTGGACACCGTAGGAGCGTCCGGTCAGTTCCTCGGCCTTGTCGATGATCGGGCGGCAGAGATCCGTCTCGTAGACGTTCTCCACGCCCTGGAGCAGGAAGGCGACGCGCTCGACGCCCATGCCGGTGTCGATGTTCTGCTTCGGCAGCGGGCCGAGGATCTCGAAATCGTCCTTGCCGATCCCCTGACCTCGCTCGTTCTGCATGAACACGAGGTTCCAGATCTCGAGGTAGCGATCCTCGTCGGCCTCGGGACCGCCCTCGACACCGAATTCCGGGCCGCGGTCGAAGTAGATCTCCGAACACGGACCGCACGGACCCGGGATGCCCATCGACCAGTAGTTGTCGGCCATGCCGCGGCGCTGGATGCGCTCGGACGGCACACCCATCTCCAGCCACATGCGTTCGGCCTCGTCGTCGTCGAGGTAGACGGTGACCCAGAGACGTTCGGCGTCGAAGCCGTAACCGCCGTCCTCGACGCTACCGGTCAGCAGCGACCAGGCCAGTGCAATGGCCTCGCGCTTGAAGTAGTCGCCGAAGGAGAAGTTGCCCGCCATCTGGAAGAAGGTGTTGTGGCGGGTGGTGATGCCGACGTTCTCGATGTCGAGGGTGCGCACGCATTTCTGCACGCTGGTCGCGGTCGCGTACGGCGGGGTTTGCTGACCGAGGAAATACGGCACGAACTGCACCATGCCCGCGTTGACGAACAGCAGGTTGGGGTCGGCCAGGATCAAGGACGCGCTGGGCACCTCGGTGTGGCCGGCACGGACGAAATGGTCCAGGAATCGCCGTCGGATCTCGTGGGTCTGCACAGATATCCAGCCTACCGGTGCCGCGCACGTGGTTTTTCATCGCCCGCCGCTCACACCGGCCGCCCCCGGGCGGGATACGGGCGGCGCGACGACTACCGGCCGCGAACGATGCGGCGCAACTTCTGCACGCGCGGGCCGATCTCACGCTCGTGCCCGTGGTCGGTCGGGGTGTAGTAATCCGCGCCGACCAATTCGTCGGGCGGATACTGCTGGGTCAGCACGCCGTCCGGATCGTCGTGCGGATATTTGTAGCCCTGCGCGTTGCCGAGCGCGGCGGCCCCGGAGTAGTGACCGTCACGCAGGTGGGCCGGAACCGAGCCAGCCCTGCCCGCCGCGATATCGGCCATGGCCGCGCCGAGCGCGGCGGGTACCGCGCCCGATTTCGGGGCGGTGGCGAGATGGATCGTGGCGTGGGTCAGCGTGAGCTGCGCCTCCGGCATCCCGATCAGCTGCACGACCTGAGCCGCCGCGACGGCGGTCTGCAAGGCGGTGGGATCGGCCATGCCGATGTCCTCGCTGGCCGAGATCACCAGGCGACGGGCGACGAAACGCGGGTCCTCGCCCGCGCCGAGCATCCGCGCGAGGTAATGCAACGCCGCGTCGACGTCCGAACCGCGAATCGATTTGATGAACGCGCTCACCACGTCGTAGTGCTGGTCGCCCGCGCGGTCGTAGCGCACGGCGGCCTTGTCGACGCTCGCCTCGACCAAGGTCACGTCGACGGTCCCGTCGAGCGAGGATTCGGCGGAGGCTTCCAGCGCGGTCAGTGCGCGGCGCGCGTCGCCGCCCGCGATCCGGACGAGGTGATCGAGCGCGGGTTCGGTGACGGTGTAGGAGTCGCCGAAACCACGCGGATCGGTGATCGCGCGTCGCAGCACCGACCGGATATCGGCGTCGGTCAGCGAATGCAGTTGCAGGACGAGCGAACGCGACAGCAGCGGCGACACCACCGAGAACGACGGATTCTCCGTGGTCGCGCCGACCAGCAGCACGATCCGGTTCTCCACCGCCGCCAACAGCGCGTCCTGCTGGGTCTTCGAGAACCGGTGCACCTCGTCGATGAACAGCACGGTGGACTCGCCCGCCGTGAGCCGACGGCGGGCCAGATCGATGACCGCGCGCACTTCCTTGACCCCGGCCGACAATGCCGACAGTGCCTCGAATCGACGGCCGGTGGCCTGCGAGATCAACGAGGCGAGGGTGGTCTTCCCGGTGCCGGGCGGACCGTAGAGCAGCACCGATGCCGCACCGGAACCTTCGATGAGCCGTCGCAGCGGTGAGCCTGGACCGAGCAGATGCTGTTGGCCGACCACCTCGTCGAGCGACGCCGGACGCATACGCACCGCCAGCGGCGCCGCGCTGCCCGGTCCTCGGAAATCCACGCCCGCCCCGCCCGGCACATCCGACTCGGGAACCGCGTGCCCGGGCACGTCGAAGAGCCCGTCGCTCATACGCGCGCCTCGCCCCGGCGCGCATCCGACGCTCGGCGGCACCCGAATCGCTCGCTCATGCATTCGACCGTACCGCCCGGGTACGACACCGGATCGAGTCGCCCGCGCCGACGCGACCGACCGTCCTCGACCGGTCCGAGCAGGTGGCCGGGACGGGTCATTCGACTTGCCTCCCGCTCGCCGATCGACTGTGATCGGTACCCGTGGCCGAAAACGATGCCGTTTCAGACCCGTCTCTCCTCGGATCCCTCGCTCGACGCACCGTGCTGAAAGGCGGGGCGGCGGCAGCGACGGTGCTACTCGCGACCAGCACGGCGCGGGCCGCCACCCCGGTCTTCGCCCACGGGGTCGCGTCGGGCGACCCGCTGCCGACCGGCGTGATCATCTGGACCCGCGTCACCGTCTCCCCCGACGCGACCCCGGGTTCCGGGACGGGCGCACCCGCGACGGTCGGCTGGGAAGTCGCGGAGGATGCCGCCTTCACCCGGCCGGTGGCATCCGGAAGTGCCACGGCTACTTCGGATTCCGATCACACCGTGAAGGTCGACGTCACCGGTCTCGCACCCGGCGGCGTCTACCACTACCGTTTCACCACATTCGGCGAGTCCTCCCCCGTCGGCCGCACCCGCACCGCC
>NZ_JAFMPL010000165.1:0-10823 GCF_019038455.1 Nocardia noduli | reverse complement strand
CGGGAACTCCCACTGGGTGGGGGTTACCCGACCTGGATACGGTCTTCTACGGCTGCTAAGCCGATGTCGGTGCGGTAATGGCTGCCCGCCAGTTTGATACGCGCGATTCGCTCGTAGGCGTTGACGCGCGCCTCGGTGAGGTCGACGCCGACGCCGACGACGCTCAGCACACGGCCGCCCGCGGAGACAAGCGCCCCGTCGGCGCGTGATTCGGTGCCCGCGTGCAGGACCGACGACGCGGTGTTCTGAGCGCTGTCCTCGGCGCCGGTGATGACGTCACCGATGCGGGGGCGGCCGGGGTAGTTCTCGGCGGCGACGACGACGGTGACGGCGGCGCCGTCGCGCCAGCGCGGTGGCGCGACATCGGCCAGGGTTCCGGTGGCGGTGGCGTTGAGCAGTTCGCCGAGGGGGCTTTCGAGCAGCGACAGCACGGCTTGGGTCTCGGGATCGCCGAAGCGGCAATTGAATTCGATGACGGCGGGGCCGTCGGCGCCGATCGCGAGACCGGCGTAGAGCAGTCCGGAGAAGGCGCTGCCGCGTCGGACGAGTTCGGCGGCGACCGGTTTCACGACATCGTCGACGATGGCGGTGACCGTTTCCTCCGGCAGCCAGGGCAGCGGGGTGTAGGCGCCCATGCCGCCGGTGTTCGGGCCGGTGTCGCCGTCGCCGACGCGCTTGTGGTCCTGCGCGGGCAGCAGCGGCACCACGGTTTCGCCGTCGACCAGGCAGAACAGCGAGACTTCCGGGCCGTCGAGGAAGGTTTCGAACAGGACGGGATGACCGTTCTCCAGCAGCTCCGCGCCGTGGTCACGGGCGGCGAGGCGGTCGTCGGTGACGACGACGCCCTTTCCGGCCGCAAGACCGTCGTCCTTGACGACCCAGGTGGGTCCGAAACGGTCGAGCGCGGCGTCGAGGTCGGCGGGGGTGTCGACGATCTCGCTGTGCGCGGTGCGCACACCGGCCGCGATCATCACATCCTTGGCGAACGCCTTGGAACCTTCGATCCTGGCGGCGTCGGCGGACGGCCCGAAACACGCGATCCCCGCGGCGCGGACGGCATCGGCGACACCGAGCACCAGCGGCACTTCGGGTCCGACGACGACCAGATCCGCCTTCACCTCCACGGCCAGCGCGGCGACCGCCTCACCCGAGGACGGATCGACCGCGCGAGTCTGCGCGTGCTGGGCTATTCCTGCGTTGCCCGGGGCCGCGACCAGCGCGGTGACCGCGGGGTCCCTGCGGAGGGCCAAGACGAGGGCATGTTCACGGGCACCTGAGCCGATGACGAGTACGCGCACGGCCATCAGCTTATGTGTAGTCCTCCCCGCTCCGAGCCGGAGCCCGTTACCAGCGAATGACGAGCGATCGACGTTTCGGCGAACAACGCCACGACGCGGACGAAATCCGTTGTCGCCATTCACCCGTCGCGGCCCCGCGAAGAGGATGATGGAAAGTGGTGCGGGCCGAACGCCCGCACCATCCGCTGCCGGAGCAAGCCGAAGGATGGGCCAGCGATGGGTCTGATCGATGGACTGATGGGAAATGCCGGACGAATCGACCCGGCCCAGGCACAACAGGAGTACGCGAAGCTACTCGGCAACGGCGAGCAGATCTATTCGGCATATCTGCTGGTCCGCGACGCGCTGCTCTTCACCAACCGCCGCCTGATCCTGGTCGACAAACAGGGTCTGTCCGGCCGCAAGGTCAGCTACCACAGCGTCCCGTACCGCTCCATCACGCATTTCGCCGTGGAGACCGCGGGCACCTTCGATCTGGACGCCGAGCTGGTCATCTGGATCGCCGGAAGCAGCGAACCCTTGCAGAAGCGGTTCAACCGTCAGGTCGACATCTACGAGGTCCAGGGGATCCTGTCCCACTTCGTCGCGGTGTGACAGCGCCGCGGTGTCACCGCTGCGCGCCGAGGCGAGGTTGTAGCCTGCGCTCATGGCTTCTGTCTTCAGCGCGATCATCGCAGGCGACCTCCCCGGCCGATTCGTCTGGGAGGACGACGAATTCGTCGGTTTCCTGACCATCAACCCGATCACACCGGGCCACACCCTCGTGGTCCCGCGCGCGGAAATCGATCAGTGGCAGGACATCGACGGCGAGGTCTTCACCCGCCTCAACCTGGTGGCCCAGAAGATCGGCAAAGCCGTGCGCGCCGCCTGGGGCGCACCCCGCGCGGGCCTGCTCATCGCCGGCCTCGAGGTCCCCCACCTCCACGTCCACGTCTTCCCCGCCTTCTCCATGGGCAATTTCGACATCTCCGGCGCCGACCCCAACCCCTCCCCCGAATCCCTGGACGAAGCCCAGTCCAAGATCAAGCAGGCCCTGCGCGACCTGGGCCACGGCGCGAACGTCCCCGCCTGAGCCGAACACGAAAAAGGGTGGCCCGTCCGCACATGCGGAAAGACCACCCTTTTCATCGGGAGCCTCCTGTCAGGATTGAACTGACGACCTTTCGCTTACAAGGTCAAACCGCTTGTACGCTGTGCAGACGGCTAAAGATCCAGCGAACTTCGAAGCACAGTAGCGATAGTTTAGTGGTGTTCGAACCGTCCGTAGGCCCGTGAGTGAATGCCGCGCGATCTGATCTCCACCAGACCGCGACCGCTTCCAACTAGTCAGTCTCTTCTTGGTCTTCCTCTTCTCCGTCTTCCGACCTGGCCGATGGCTCGGTCGACGGGTCATTGACTGCATCCGGGGCGGCATCCGTGCTCGCAGCACCGCGGGGATGAAGAAGTCCGATCATGAGCATCGCGTTGATGATCATCGCGGCCTCTGCAGCACCAGGCGTGCCTCGAGAAAGGCCGTGCAGCATCCGATTTCGTAGATTTAGACCCGCGGAATGGCACAGTAGCGCAGACAAAGACCGCTGACGAGACTCATCGAGGTCGTAATGCTTTGCCAGCACCGGCAGCATGAAACCCAACCCGGGGTACTGACCAGGCACCTTCTCTCGCTGAAGGCGGTAAACGCCAGCATCCGCTCGCAACACTAGATATCTGACTTGCTCCTCAACCCGCGGCAAGAGGCAGTAGGCCGCACCTTCTCCGTCGCCGGACCACGACCGAAATATCGCTTGAACGAGCGAGGAGAGGACATTTGCAGGAATCCCTGGCCACTCGGCAAGAAAATCGGCGACCTCCCTCACATCTGGGAGTCCAAATTTACTCGGTATCTGAAGCCATGCATCAGTAACTGGTCGCGCATTCAGTGCAATCAATTTCACTTCCTGCCGAGTAAGTTCAATATCGAAGATATGCTCCTCATTCACACCAGACAAAGAAGGAAGATTATCTTCGCCATATAATTCGACCGGAAAAAACGCGCGAAGAGTATGGGTATCGTTCTGGAAATTGATCAGCTTTTTGTTCTGCTCTACATCACCCGAAAGCGGCACACTGGAGGCGAAATTGTAGATAGCCTCCCGCCAACTTTCTCCCCGCATGAAGTAGTTCCGATGCAATTCGTATTCTTCGTCGTAGCGAATTGACGTCGTTTTTAGACTCATGAATTCGAGCGCTTCTTCTCTACCCTGTTGCAACGCAGCGGCTGCACGGTCGCGTAGTCCAGGGATTCCCGACTCGTCCGCAATAACTAGAGCTTGCCGACGATGGACAGATCGGTGGATATTCAGCTGCGCCGCTTCTGCTTGAGCCAGTTGATTCTCCACTCGCCGTGACCAGATTGCGAACTTGTCCGCATCACTAACTCGCCCCAGCATCATTTTCAGGGCGTGATCATTACGAGACGCATCTGGCCAGGCCGTTGCCGCCTTCTCCAAAAGCGCGTCCACGCGCGGTGGACAATCTGGATCCTGCGTCGCACGCTTGAGCGCACGATCGACAATTCCGAACTGCGGCTCCACTCCATTCAAGTTCACATCGGCAACGTCCAACAGAAGATTAATCGCTGCCAGCTTGCTATCATTGTCTCTAATCGCACGGCTTAGCTGGATGGCGCACGCGAGGTCATCAATTGCCGACATATCGCGTTCCCATGATTGCGAAGAATTCACATACTCTGCGACCGCACTCTTGCAGTACTCATAGCGATCCCTACCGCCCCGCTGAAAGAGAAGATGAGATAAACGCGCCTTCGCCGCAGACGATTTCACCTCGTTACGCAGTGCAATCCAGATAATTACGATCTCCTCCGGAACATCCCCCACTCTAGGCGGAATCTGCTCATCTACAATTACGTGACGCGGAATGAGAGTTAAACGACTACGCCCGGTCTTGTCCTCGAACTCCAAGGCATAGTCGATCGCCCATGCCGCAGCGCGCAGTTCATCAGGAGCAGCGGCCGGTACATCTTCGATACTGGACAGCCCTAGCTCGCGCTTGAATTCCAGCGCCATGAGTCCATACCCTTCCCGCATCGCAAGGCGGTCCCATAGCGACGCATAGAAGGCAAGGCTTGTCGAATACTGGGGCGCATTCGCAGACGCCGTTGGATGAGGTGTCATTTTTGAGATTCCTTACACGAGACACGAGTAAGCCCTGCACCGGGCGGTTCAGCTGTCTGTCCGCGAGCCGAGCGCTAATCATATGCAGGATGGCGCGAAACCAGAAAGTGATTTTATATGCACCAATTTGCCGATGTGGCAAACTCGGCAGCAGGACACAGAGCCAGAGCACTCCGCTTCCCGGAGAGCGAGGAAACCAGGTGCAGGGCAACACGGCACCCACCCATTCAGCATGGGGCACCGCTGCGGGCAAGCTCCGTCAGGATGCAGCCCCAGTCGCTACCTCGGACGGAACCGGCTCGTGTCCGTCTTCCCTCGCGATGCTTACTTGGTTCTTGCACCCACCCGCACAGCATTTAGTCCGGCAATCGCGCCGACCCGCTTCTCCTAATCAATCGGAGCCACCGTTCTGTTACAAAGTCAGGCGCTTACACGCTGTTCAGTCGAAATCTCAGGGGCAGCATCGACCTTTGCTCGTCTCGGCGTTTCGGCCAACATTGTGTCGCGATTCTGCCCGATCATGTTCGAAGCATGCAGCGTAAACATACGTTCAGTGTCAAAAGCAGCTAAAGCACATAGAAATCCGGGCATAACCGCTAGCTACACTTCGGGTCACTTTCGAAATACTCACAGTTTTGAATTATTTTTAGCCGTATTTCTTTCCAATTATTCGGTTTTGGAATGGATGCATGCGCCTTGCCGATAATTGGATCGGAGTGATCTGGCGTTATCACTACCGTCGCACCTCCATTTTGAACTATCCGGACAGAGAACCGCACTACCGCATGCTTTTCCCAGTCGGAACACAGCTTCTCTGAGGGTATCCCGAACTCGATCAGAAGCCGCTCCACATACGTAGACAGGCCATCTACATCACCGTCCGAATAACTGAGCGCTGCTGGCTGTGGACGTTTTGCGCCAGTCAAAGGATCCACTACCTTGAAAAAATCGGGCCTTTTCAGGACACGCCTAAAAAGCCGATCATTCGGTTCTGCGGATTTACATTCCGCTTCGGCCTCTTCCACCATCAAGCCATCTGGCGAAAAGCGTCCCGCCAGTGGGGATTGGCAGAGTCCACTTCTTTAGAGAAAATGTTCAGACTATGACGCAATTCCTCAACAGGTAAATCTACTGAACCACCGAAATAGCTATCTCCACCCACGTTCTCAACTCCCCACCAGTAAGACCCATCTGCGCAGACATCAATCTCGATTGCCATTTCTCCAGCAACCCAGTAGAAAATCAAACCTGCTTCTTCAGGGGCAATCGAAACAAAAATAGTTTTAGCCGAGAAGATGTAGCTGACCAGCCTTATTGCCCTCCAAGCTACGCCCGAAGAAATCAATCCTTCAGCGAACAGCTGGTCTATCGCTGTCCGCGCTCGACGCTTAGCACTATTTTCATGAATACGCCTGAAGCTTTCCTCTCCGGGTGTGTCCCACTCGCATCGCTCCCGAGAGGCGGCAACATTCGCCCGAGAAGCCACCCGATAATTAATGAGGGCGGACGGAAATCGTGCGCCAGCCGAGCTCGACTCGTCAGAGGAATATACATCGAGCTCTGGAGTCCAGGTCTGTTGTGTGATCATTTCGGCTCCCAAAGCTTCTTTATTTCTTCGCTGAAGCTGGACTCGAATGTGTCGATCGCATAAGCATGTGCATCATCCATCAAACGCTTTGCAGTCTCATTTGGATCCAAAGTCTCAGAGTCCGAGTCTGTATCCCCCTGCTGAAGCGCAACGATAGCCCAGACATCGAGCTCGGCGTCTTTCTTTCCGCCCTCATCGAGTTGTATCCACGCTTCACGATCAGTACCAACCGGAGCGTTTCTATCAACCCTTCGGCAACGAAATCCTACATACTCGAAGCCCATATCTTCTCGCTCGGGGCCAGGTTCAGCCCTCCATTCACCTAAAAACCCTCGGAGCCAGCCAAACGAACTAGCATCTGTCAGACTGTTAGTGTATGAGCACTGCGCACCTTGCAATTTCAACTGGCTATCAGTGTGGTCATTGACCGCAGAGGCTAAATCTCGAAACCGTTCAAGAAGCTGGGTAGAAAGTTTCGAGTAACCTGGGTAGCTTTCGCCATCGCCGTCAAAATTCCAGCGAAATGAGAGCTGATCCCACTGATAAGACAAGATTGTATTTAAAGCTGGCGTCGACTGCTCGATCGCAGGCATGGGCCAACTCGCGGCGAAAATATCAACCTCCGGCAGCCCATGCCTACGGCTGCTCGGACGAGCTTGCCGGATCACTGGATAGTCGTCGTCCCACTCCGACTGCAAGCGCAGAATTAGTGGCATATCAAAATTTAGCGGCTCAAAGTAAATAGTGAAGCCAGCCTGACGCACAGGCGGTCTCACGTAGGCGGGCGACTGGTCGTGGGCCATAGCCCTAGTGTTCCATAAAAGTCGCGCCTGCCGCGCACTTCGAGAGATGCCTCGTGGAGATGTCATCGCGCTCGGCGATGCTGTAACTACGCTGCCGCTGAGGCAGCGGGCACACACAGCGTTCGTGCTCTTTCTCACCGACCTCAATCTCCTACCCAGTTGAGAGTCGGGACGTAGAACGACCGCTGCCGTATGCATCTTGCTAGCCATGCACAAATCTGCTCAGGTCAGCCACAGCAGCACGATCAGCAGTAGACCGATGCCCCCGAGAACAGCGACGGCTCGTGTGAGGGTGGTGATGCGCTGTTTGGCGTGTTCGAGTTCGGCGGTCAGTGCGGTGACCTCACGCTGATAACCGGCGGTCAGTTTGCCGAGTTGCTGGCGGTGTTCTTCGGTGTGGGCGTTGTGTTCGGTGCGTGCGCGCGCGAGGTCGGCGGCGAGGTTGTCGCGGGTCTGGGTGTGGCGGGCGCGTTCCTGGGTCAGCGTGTCGGTGGTCTGGGTGAGTTGGTCGGCGGTCGCGGCGAGGCGTCGGCGGCTGTCCTCGATGTGGGTGACTTGTTTGTCGAGTCGTTGTTGCAAGGTGACGATTTGGGTGGCTTGGTTTCGGGTGTGTTCTTCCCAGTCGGTCACGGTGGCCCATCCTGCGGTGTTGGTGGTCGTGTAGGCCCAGACGAGCTGCTGATCGGCCCAGCGGGTGAGCAACCGCGGCAGCGAGGACGGTTGGACCTGGAGTGTCCGGTGCCCGGGTGTGCGGGTCGATTTCATGGCGAGGTGGCCGGTGTGGAGGTGGTAGCCGCCGACCGCGGCGGGGGTGAAGGTGCCCAGCCCGGCGGCGGGTAGTCGTTCGACCCAGTCGCAGTGACGTGTCAGCCACAACACCTGGTCACAGCCTGCGGCGCGCAATCCGGCGGTGCGGGCGGCGGCGGCGGCGTGGTCCAGGCTGCTCCACTGGATCTCGACGGCGTGAGAAGTCCCATGGCGGGTGCCGTAGACGTCGGGGTACTGCTCACCGATCTGCGGCTCGACCTCGGCGTCGAACCCGATCGAGCGCAGGTGGTCCCGGGTCCAGTATTTGAGGACGGCGTGTTGGAGGGTCTCTGATCCTCGTCCTTCGGGTGGGAGCCGCCCGGCGGGGGTGTTCTTGCCGTGGCGCGCGAACTGGTTGGCCGCGCTGGAGGTCCATGCCTCGACCGCGTTGCCGCACAGCATGCATCGCAGGCCCCGCTGGGAGCGCCACTGCGTGTAGCTCGATTGATCGCGGACGTCGACTACCTCGTCGTACGGCCCCAACGCCTTGGTCATTCTCTTGCCCGGGCACAACCGTGCCTGTTTCACTGCCATGCGCCGTAGCCCCCTACCGCGTGAAAATACCTCTACAGCAAGGTAACTCGAGCCACCGACAAACGCAGCGACATCACATGAACAGCCCCTACGGCACGGATTCATCAACAAATCTTGATCGGAAAGTGTTGATCAGCAACACTTTTCGCTCCCTCTTAAGAGGTGATTTTGGTAGAATGGGGAGGTCTTCCACTCCCCCGCCCCGGTTCCGGGTTGCCTCTTATGAGGGGAGTTCATCCCAGATTTTCACCTCTTACGAGGTAGTAGTTGAGGGGGTTCTGCAATGGCCATCGGTGGACCACTAGCCACAGCGATCGACACGGTATGGGCCGCGATCCGCGCCCACCACCCCGACGTTCCCGACGTCGTCGTCGCGGTCGCCTCCGGATCACAAGGACGGGGGAGGGGTTTGCGGTTGGGGCACTTCGGGCCGGATCGGTGGGAACACGCCGGGAGATGGATGCCGGAATTGTTCGTCGGTGCCGAAGGACTCGCCTCCGGCCCGCGGGAAGTGCTGGCGACCCTGCTGCACGAAGCAGCCCACGGCATCGCCACCACCCGCGAGATCTCGGAAACCAGCGACAACGGCCGCTATCACAACAAGAAATTCAAAACCCTCGCCGAAGAACTCGGACTCACCCCCGCACGACACCAACGCTGCGGATGGTCACTGACCACGATGCCCGACGACACCGCCAGCGGCTACGCCCGCGAACTATCGATCCTGCGCCGCGCCATCGTGGCCCACCGACGCCCCGAACACCCCGACAACGACGCCGACGGCACCGAACAAGACACCGACGGCACCGACACCGAATCCGACGACGACGCAGCCGAGGAGAAAGCACAGGACCGCAACGCTCGCCCGTTCGTGTGCGGCTGCCCCACACCGCGGCGGATCCGGGCACACAAAAAGATCATCGACGCCGGACCGATCCTGTGCGGGCTGTGCCACAAACCCTTCACCCCAGCACCCGAGGACGGCAAACACCGCCCGCGGTCACGACAACGCTCATGACACCCGAACATCCTCCCTCGTAGCCACTTCTAACGCGTAAGAGGGAAACACGTCACCCCGCATCGCGGGCCGCTCCCCCTCCGGGCAGCGGGTTCCAATCGGTTCTAGGAGTGAGGCAGCGGCGCGACCTTGAGAACATGACTCTCGATGATCGTGTCGGCTTCTCCCAGTTGCATCCGCGTTCGGCTCATGATGAGCGGCCCGCTGGTCGGCAGGCCACTGAGATCGAGTGCCAGATAGATGCCCACCGTCCGGTCGAAGGGGTCGAACAACGGGTCGATCACATACCATGTGATGATCTCGTGGGAGCTTGGGTCATTGAGAGTCAGATACCTCACCATGCCCTCACGGCGCGAGATATTCCCCATGTAGGAGAGAGTCGGATCGGCCGGATCCCCACTCATCGGCGCGGTCTGCACCAGAAGCTTCCCGAACAGCAGCGAGTACCGCGCGTTGATCTGTCGTTCCTTCATGCTCCCGTCACCGGTCGTGCTCCGGTGGTAGATCCAGAACGTCCCAAGGAACTTTCGCCGAGAAGTCCGATAGAACTTGATCGAGGTATAGATCTGCCGCCCCACCAGCGGAGTCAAACCCAAAAGGAACCCGATCAACACCTCGGCCCAATTGATGTCCATATCCCCCCTCGTACTCAGCTGCCTGCGGCGCCCCGACACCAGCTGAACCAAGTGTGCCAAACACGCCCTCCACTCGCATGAAGACCGACACCGAATACGTTCACAACAAACCAGCGCCGAGCCCGGCCGCGGCACCCCAGCCCCACCCCCGAACGAACCCGACGCCGTCCGCGAATCCCATATTCCTCCGCCACAATCGAACGTCTTCCCTCTTATGCGGGAAGAATCCTTCTTCCCACATAAGAGGGAAGACCTCCCGCACCGGTATCACCTGCACATATGATCGCTACCGCATAAGAGGTAACTTGCTGTCGACCGCGCGGTTACCGCGTAAGCGGTAGTCCTGTCGCGGGTTCCACGAACTGCACCTTCCCGCATAAGAGGTAAATGCTGCGCTGAGCCCGCTCGCACCTCCCCTCGTAAGAGGTAACGACTCCGCTCGTAGCCCACCCCCCTCTTATGGTCCGTCCTTACCCCGCTCATCCAGTACACGCCTCGACCGATCCTGCCCACTTCCCCAACCTGCGTGCCCTATACGCGACTCTCCGCACCCGACGTCACCCCGCTCCTAACCCTCCCTTTTGTGGTCATCTCTTCCTCCTTGTGGTCTCCCTCCCTTCTTGTGGTCATCTCTTGTCTTTTTGTCTTTGTGTTTTGTGTTGTCTGCTGTCCTGCCCGGCCGACACTCTCTATGAACAGCGAAGCCATAGAGAGTGTCGGCCGGGCAGGACAGCAGACGGCACGAAACACCGCTGGTACAGCGGGTTTCCGGGCGGTTTTGATCGGATTTTGATGCGACTTCTCGTCCGGATCAAATCCGCATCACGTCCGGATCAGGTCCGCATCAGATCCGGATCGAAATCCGGCGTCGCGGCACGCGAAAAGGCCCGCCGGACGGTGGGTCCGGCGGGCCTGCGGGCGGGTGAAGTAGGTGGTGTGGGCGGTTCTATGCGGCGTCGGTCATGGT
>NZ_JAFMPL010000164.1:0-10832 GCF_019038455.1 Nocardia noduli | reverse complement strand
GAGAAGCGCGGGGCGGGCGCGTGCTGCACGATGCCGCCGATCTCGACCAGGCCGGTCCGCGCGACGATATGCGGGTTCGCCTCGGCCTCGGTGAAGGTGAGCACGGGGGTGGTGCAGGCGTCGGTGCCCTCGAAGATCGCGGCCCATTCGTCGCGGGTCTTGGATTTGAACTTCTCGGTGAACAGCTTCTTCAGCTGATCCTGGCCGTTGGGGTCGAGTTGCTGGGGCAGACCCTCCGGATCGATCTCCAGCCCCGCGAGCAGTTCCGCGTAGAACTGCGGCTCGATCGCGCCGACGGCCATGTACTTGCCGTCGGAGGTGTCGTAGGTGTCGTAGAAGGCCTGTCCGGTGTCGAGCAGGTTGGTGCCGCGTTCGTCGTTCCACAACCCGACACCGCGCATACCCCAGATCATGTGCGAAAGGGCGAGTGCGCCGTCGACCATCGCCGCGTCGATGACCTGGCCCTTGCCCGAGGTCTGCCGCTCGATGATCGCGGCGAGGATGCCGAACACCAGGAACATGGAGCCGCCGCCGAAGTCGCCGACCATATTGAGTGGCGGCACCGGCCGCTCACCCTTGCGGCCGATGGCGTTCAGCACGCCGGTCAGCGAGATGTAGTTGATGTCGTGGCCGGCACGGTCGGCCAGCGGACCCTCCTGGCCCCATCCGGTCATACGTCCGTAGATCAGGCGCGGGTTGCGCTCGAGCGCCGCGTCGGGGCCCAGGCCCATCCGCTCGGTGACGCCCGGCCGGAAACCCTCGATGAGGACATCGGCCTTCCCGATCAGGGTCAGCACCTTCTCGATATCCGCCGGATCCTTCAGGTTGGCCTCGAGGATGGTGCGTCCGCGCCACTGCGCCCGGTCCATGAAGCCGGGGAACATGCCCGCGCGCTGTACCCGCACCACATCGGCGCCCAGGTCGGCCAGTAGCAGCGCCGCGTGCGGACCCGGGCCGATTCCGGCGAGTTCGACTACTTTGATGCCGGCCAGCGGCCCCTGCCTCCGGTGATCGTCACCGGCGGGGTGGGTTGATCCTGTGGCGGTGGATGGTGTGCTCACGCCCTACCTCGGTTCGTCGTCGATCCAGCGCACCGGCGCGTCCGGTGCCGCCCGGGAAAGCCGGCCCGGGTGTATTGACAGTATGACAATAACGTCGGCGCGCGCCCACCGGCCTCGCTCCACGGTCACCCCTCACGGGTGACGTCGCCCGCCCCGGTTCACCCGTACTTTCGTGGCACCGAGAACTCGTCGAGCGACGGAGGTCCGAGCATATGCCACCGAAGGAATACCGGCCGGGCACCACGTTCCCCGGAATCATCGGTCGGACCACCGACGAATCGAGTCCGGCGTGGCCGCAGCCGGTGCGTGCCGTACCCGACGCGCCGAACGTGCTGTTCATCGTCTTCGACGACACCGGTTTCGGCCAGTTCGGGTGTTACGGCAGTCCGATCGAGACGCCGAATCTCGACCAGCTCGCCGAACACGGTCTGCTCTACAACAACATGCACACCACCGCGCTGTGCTCGCCCTCGCGTTCGTGCATGATGACCGGCCGCAACCACCACGCGAACGCCATGGCCGGAATCACCGAGATCGCCACCGGATTCCCGGGATACAACGGCAATATCCCGTTCGAGAACGGATTCCTGTCCGAGATCCTGTTGGAGCACGGTTACAACACCTATCAGGTGGGCAAATGGCATCTGGTGCCCTCGGAACAGGAATCGGCCGCGGGTCCCTACGAGCGCTGGCCGCTCGGGCGCGGATTCGAACGTTTCTACGGTTTCCTCGGCGGTGACACGAGCCAGTGGTATCCGGATCTGGTCCACGACAATCATCAGGTCGAACCGCCCGCGACCCCCGAGGACGGGTATCACCTGACCTCCGACCTGGTCGACAGGGCGATCTCCTTCATCGCCAGCGCGAAACAGGTCGCCCCCGACAAACCGTTCTTCCTGAATTTCTGCACCGGTGCCACCCACGCGCCGCACCACGTGCCCAAGGAATGGGCCGACCGCTATAGGGGGCGTTTCGACGACGGCTGGGAGGCCTATCGCGAATTCACCTTCGCCCAGCAGAAGGAACGCGGCGTCGTACCGGCGGACGCACAGCTGTCGCGGCACGATCCCGATGTGCCGGAATGGGATTCGCTGCCTGCCGACCAGCGCCGTCTGGCCGCGCGGATGATGGAGGTCTACGCCGGATTCCTCACCCACACCGACCACCACATCGGCCGAATGCTCGATTTCCTGAAGGAGATCGGCCAATTCGACAACACGCTGATCATGGTGGTGTCCGATAACGGGGCGAGCGCGGAAGGCGGCGTCACCGGGACGACGAACGAACTGCAATTCTTCAACAACGCCCCGGAGCCGATCGAGGACAGTCTGCGGGCGATCGACGAACTCGGCGGCCCGAGCACGTTCAACCACTATCCGTGGGGCTGGACCTGGGCGGGCAACACCCCCTTCCGGCGCTGGAAGCGCGAGACCTACCGCGGCGGCGCGAGCGACCCGTTCCTGGTCCACTGGCCGCGAGGAATCACCGCGAACGGCGAAATCCGCACCCAGTACGCGCATCTGGTGGATATGGTCCCCACCGTTCTCGACGTACTCGGCATCGAGCCGCCCGCCACCATCAAGGGCGTCGCGCAGTCGCCGATGCACGGCGTCAGCTTCGCGCACACCTTCGACAACGGGGACGCGGTCACCGGCCATCACACCCAGTACTTCGAGATGCTCGGCCACCGTGCCATCGATCACGACGGCTGGCGCGCGGTATGTCCCTGGCCCGGACCGTCTTTCGCGGAGGCGGACAACGCGTTCGGCACCCCCATCACCGCCGATGCGCTCGGCGAATTGGACGCGCACGGCTGGGAGTTGTACTACATCGAGGAGGATTTCGCGGAAACCCACGATCTCGCCGCCGAACATCCCGACAAACTCCTGGAGATGATCTCGCTGTGGTACGTCGAGGCGGGTAAGTACAACGTGCTGCCCATCGACAGCAGCACCCTGCAACGCCTCATCCAGGAACGTCCGCAGATCACCCCCGCGCAGACCGGTTATACCCTGCGCGCGGACACCGACACGCTGCCCGCCGCCGTCGCGCCGCGCGTACTCAACCGGCCGCACAGCGTCACCGTCGACGTGGAGATCCCGGCGGGCGGCGCCGACGGCGTTCTGGTGTGCCAGGGCACCAATGTCGGCGGCTGGACCTTCTTCGTCAAGGACGGCCGACTGCACTACGCGCACAACTACGTTCGGCGTGCCGTGTACCGGGTCGCCTCCACCGAGACGATCCCGGAGGGGCGTCACGAACTCCGCTTCGAATTCGAGCCGACCGGTGTCCCCGACATCACCCAGGGCAAGGGCGCACCGGGTAACGCCACGCTCTACATCGACCGCCGCGCGGTCGGTCGGGAGGAATTCCCGGTCACCACACCGGTCGCCTTCAACCCCGGCGGCATGACCTGCGGGGCCAACCCCGGCTCCGCGATCGTCGCCGACTACCGGCCGCCGTTCCGGTTCAGCGGCACCCTGCACACCGCCGTCGTCGACCTGTCCGGGGACCTGATCACCGATATCCCCAGTGAGATGCGCATGCATATGGCCCGGCAGTAGGCGACGACCCGGCCGCCGCACCGGGAGTCCGGCACCGAACGACCCGAAAGGTCGGGTGCCGGACTCCCGCATCATCGCACCCGACGAAATTCCGTCGCGGTCGAACAGGAGGCGATCGACGCATGGCCGAGGTGTATCGCGAGAGGCAATTCCGCAGGTTGACGACGCCGCGTTCGGCCGCCGTCGCGGGCATCCTGTTCGCCGTGCTGTTCACGATCGGTCTCGTATTGTTGCGCACCACCCTGTCCGGCGACCCCCTCAGCGACGCGGCATGGTCCGGTCCGCATCAAAGGAGAATCAAGATCGCCCTGGTGCTGGAACCTTTCGCGGGGATCGCGTTCCTGTGGTTCATCGGCGTGATCAGAGATCGCATCGGCGCACTGGAGGACCGGTTCTTCTCGACGGTCATGTTGGGCAGCGGATTGCTTTTCCTCGCCATGATGTTCGCGTCGATGGGAATCGCGGGCGGCGTTCTCGCCCTCGCCCGCCATTCGGACGTCTCACACAGCGACATCCTGATCTTCGGCCGCGAGGTGATGCTCCAGATGAACAGTGTCTACGCGGTGCGCATGGCGGGGGTGTTCATGATCTCGCTGGGAACGATCTGGCTGCGCACCGGCCTGATGCCGCGTGCGCTGGTCGTGATCACCTACGTTTTCGCGCTGTTCCTGCTGATCGTGGTCAGTTTCAGTGTGTGGGTCGGCCTCGTTTTCCCGGCCTGGGTTCTGGTGATCAGCGTGTATCTGCTGGCGACCCTGCCGCCGGGCACGACATTGGCCGACCAGGCCGCGACCGAGGAGAACGATTCGTAGGGCGGCTACGGCGCGAGTGGATTGTTCCTGGTCACGATGAGCGGATCGGCGGAAGTGAACGGTAGTTCGGGGAGCGCGTCGATGGCGACGCCGAATGTCGCGGCGAGAACGCTGCGGGAATAGGCGCTCATCGAGGCGCGGTAGCCGATATCGGCCGGTGTCGGCTGATCGAAGAAGATCAGCAGATGTACGCGCGGCGCATCGATGACCTCGATATGGTGCGGGTAGGCGCGTGGCACGAAATACACCTCGCCCTCGTTCACGACGTAGGTGTCCAGCGTCCCGTCCGGATCCATGATCGTCATTCGCGCCGAACCCCGGTGCACATACCCCATCTCCGCGGTGACCGGATGCCAATGCGGTTCGCGCATACCGTCTTCCCTGATGCGCAGCGAATACATCGAGATATCGTGCAGCGCGGGCCAGAATTGCTCGCGGGCGGTTCGCGCCGACCCGACCGGTGAATCCACCGGGGCCGCCATCGCCTCGATCGCGAAATGATGCGGGTCGCCGAAATGGGCGGAGGACGGTATCTCCGGCTCGCCCTCGCGACGGACGAGCAGTTTCGCCGTTGTACTGCGCCGGATCTTCGCGAAATCCGAGGCGGCCAGGTCGTAGGTGTTACCGAGCACCGAATCGGTCATCGCGCCCAGCGAGGCGCTCAATCCGAAATCCTCCGGGCGCTCGTGGCGAAACGCCAGAATGAATTCCGCGTCCGTATCGCCGATGTTCTCCACGTGATGCAACGCGCCGGAGTCGATATGGAACATCTCTCCGGGACGCACCAGGAACGACGAGAATCTCCCCCCGCTGTCGAGTACCGAAACCAAGGCCTGTCCCGCGGTGCAGTAGGTGAGTTCGGTGCAGTTCGCGTGCCAGTGCGGTTCGCGGATCGCGCCCGGAGCCAGCGTCAGACGTTTGATCGACAGGCCGCTCAGAATGGGAAAACTGTCGGCGGTCAGCCTGGTCAACGAGCCGAGTTCACTGCGGTGGATCTCTTCGCCTGCCAGCAGCGAAGCGGTATGGATCGAGGGCACGCGTTGTCCTCCTTGATCGCCGGGCGAGATCGTTCCGGGGTCGATCATCACCCGAGTCCGCGAGGAACCGGTGTGTACACGCGGACCTGATGTGGGCCGGTTTCGGCGAGGGCATGTCTTCGCTCTGAACGGAATGCGGTGCCACGGGAGTATCGGGCTGTGATGTCTCGTGAGCGAGGACGTCGTGAGATCGATATCCGGGCGACGAGCGTGCGGTTCCGCTCCGAATATGGCAGCGCGCAGAAGTCGTGGGCCGGGGACAGGTCCGGGCGTGACAGTGCGTGCTGTGCGGTGGCCACCCGGCTGAGGCATCGGCCGACCACTTTCGGACGCGATCGGCGTATCACCGGCGCGATGTCTCCGCCGATATACGAAGGTCCTCCTCGTGGCCGTCAGCAGTCGGGCTGGAAGGGGAAACAGCCGCGCGGTGTCGTGCGTGGTGGTGTGGTCGGCCGTTCGCTGGGCGGCGGTGGCGGCGGCTGCACCGTGGACGGTGGGGGCGCCGGTTGTTCGACGGTTGTCGACGGGGCGACCTGGTCGCCGGTCGGCCGGGGTTCCGTGGAATCCGAACCGCCCTGCGTGAACGCCCATATGACACCGCCGAGCACCGCGATCGCGGCGGCCGCGCCGAGCACGGCGATACCACGGCGTCGGCGGGACCGCGTCGCGGTATCGCGCGGCGGGGCAACGGTATTGGGCGGCGGTGCGGCGGGGCGCTCTTTTCTCGGTCCCGCGTCGGAGAGGCGGTCGATGGTCGCCGGTGAGACCAGAGGACGCGACTTCAGCAGTCCACGTGGGGGATTCGCTGGTGCGTCGGGCGGTGTGTGCTGCGCCGGTTCGGTGGGTGAGTGCGTGGGCGGTTCGCCCGGAGGGCTCGCGGATGCGGGGGTTTCGTTCTCCGGGCCGCGGGACGTCCGGGGCGGTGCTGTGCCCGAGGGCGTGGGTGTTGGTGATGCGGTCGGTGCTGCTGCTCGCTCAGGACCGTTGGGCGGGGTTCCGTATTCGGGGCCGTCGGGTATCCGGTGCGGTGGTGCCGTCGACGGCGTCGGTGATGCCGTGGATGACCCTGCCTTCTCCGGGTTGTTCGGCAGGCTTCCGTGTTCCGGGGCTGGGCTTTTGCCGTGCGCCGGTGGGGTCGGTGATTGCGCCACGGTGGATGGTTCGGCTTGTCTCGATCCGGCAGGCACGTTCTCGTTTTCCTGAGCGGGGGTGTACGGGGGATACGGCGGCGGAATCGACGCTGGGGCAACAGGTGGCGTCGAAGTCGGCGTTCCCTGTGCCGCCGAGGTGTGCGGCGGGGATGACGAAGTCGCGGGAGCCGGATGCCCGGCAGCCGAACCTGTCGATATCGGTCCATCGGGCGAGTTCTGCTGTGCCGAGGTCGGCGGCGGACCCGATTGTTCCGGCGGTGCCGAAGTTGTCGGCGGACCGACGAATATCCTTCCGGTGGGCCGATTCGCACGTACGCGATCGGGGGGAATTGCCGGCGACGACGCCGCAGCCGAAGCGTCGGCAGGTTGTGCCGTAGCCGGATCACTCGACCTCGATCCGGCGGGCGGATTCTCATATCCCGGTGCGGCGGTACCGCCCGGTGGTGCCTGGGGATTGGTCGGCTGCTGTTGTTCGGGCGGTGTCCCGGCGGAGATCGGGCCCGAGGGCGGGCTTCCGTGCGTCGGAGGTGCCTGCGGGTGCGTCGATGGTTGCGCTTGCTGCGGCGCGGCAGGAGGTTTCGCGAACACCGGTGGCGTCGAAGGACGCGTCGGCCGCGTCGGAAGAGGACTCTGGTTCGGCATGGAGGAGGGCTCGTGCGGAGGTGTGGTCGGGCTGCCCGGCAGCGGAGCCGAAGGACGGGTCGGCCGTGCGGGAAGGGGACTCGGGTTCGGTGGCTGATGCGAAGGCACGGTAGGGCTGCCCGACAGAGGCGCCGAAGGATCACCTTGCGATGTGTCGGGACTACCCGGCGGCGGCCCGGAAGGGCGGGCAGGCGGCGGAGTGGAATAGCCGCCAGGAGCGGGGGCGGCTGCGGGATTATGCCCCGGATGCCGCTGTGGGAGTGGCGGGGAGGCAGGTGGACCCGACGGTATCGGCGGGCCGAACGCACGCGCGGGAATCGACGGGACAGACCGATCCGGTGCGGGCCGGCGCGGTTCGGCCCTCGGGTCACCGGGATGCCGCGCGGGTGACGGTCCCCCCGCCGGGGGTGTCGGACGGCCGGGGTCGCCCCCGGGTGGCCGCGCCGGACCGCCTGATCCCGGACCGCCTGATCCCGGACCGCCTGATCCCGGACCGCCTGATCCCGGACCGCCTGATCCCGGACCGCCTGATCCCGGACCGCCTGATCCCGGACCGCCTGATCCCGGACCGCCGCTTCCGGGCGGCGGTGCGGTGGCCGGGTTCCGAGATGTCACCGGAGGACGCCCGGGTTCGGGTCGGCCTGCGGGCGCGTGTCCCGCAGGTGGTTCGGTGGTGCCCGCGACTCTCGATGTGCTGGAACGTCGAACATCCGACGGCGCACTCGCGCCCGATGAGGGTCCGCCCGTCGACCGTGGCAGTCCGGTGGGAAACCCCTCGGCGACCAGTTGCGCCACGGTCGCCCGGTCCGCGTAACCGAGCGCGCCGAGGAACGCGTGCACCCGTTCGGCGTCCCACGACACCTCTCGGCGCACGGCGGACTTGCGGAAGTACCGCCGCAGTACGGAGAGCCCCGCCGCTTCGACATCGCACCCGTGCGGTGGGGGCCCGTGCCATTCGACGGTGATCGGGAACCGTGCGTGTCCCGCCACCAGCACCAGCCCCGCGACGAACGCGTCGAACCCGACCCTGTCCGCACACGCTTTCAGGTCGAAGAAGGCATCGCTGACCTCGTTGATCGGATTCACGTCGCCGGGGCGTACCCGCACCGGATCGTCGGGGACGCCGGACAGACTCCAGCGCCCGTCGGCCGAACACGACAGTGCACCGCCCGCTCGGGGCAGGATGTTCACGACATCGACAGCGACGCAGACGTGCGGTGTGATCACCACGAGGTCGACTTCGCGCCCCGCGCGCGGGTTGCCGCGCTCGGGGACGTAGCACCCGGCGATCACGATTCCCGCGACCCGATATTCGTCGGTCCACTTCCCCAGCCACCCGGCGATCCGCTTCTCGGTGGGCCGGACGCCGTTTCGTGCGGCGTTGATGACGAGCATCTCCTACACCCTCCTCGCGCGCAGCGCCGAAAAAGACGCCCCTACAACGTTATCGCCGGGCAACGACACCCGCATCAGTGCTGGTGATACCCGTTCGGCGCGGCAATTCCCGGGCGTTTTGCTCACAGTGGATTCGTCCTGCGGACTCCGCGGCCGAAACTGGACAGATCATCGAACCCCGGACACAATCGCCCCATGTGGAAACGACGTTTCAATCAACGAAACACCCGCCTCGGTGATCGCGACTCACGGACACCGCGCGACCGATGAGCGCGCCCGCGGAATATCCACTCGCCCTGGCCGTCGAGGATTTCGCACCCGTACTGCTGACCACCTGCGGAGTCCTGTTGTTGCGCCGCCTCACCGGAAGCGGATGGGTCGTACTCGCCGCGGCCCTGATCGGCGCGGGCGGATTCGCCAAGGCCACAGCGAAACTCGTCGTCGCGGCGGGCGGCCCCGACCTACCGTGGTTGCGCGGCATGCTGTTTCCGCTCCTGACGCTCGGATTCGCCCTGCTGTACGCGGAATTGACGCGCGCCGCGACCGGTCGACTGTCACGCGGGTTCATCATTCCGGCCGTCGCGCTCATCGCCGCCTGCGCCGCTACCTCGATACTCGCCGCCGACACCCTCCCGATGCTGGTGAGCACCACCGTCTTCGCCACCCTCACCGGCCTCCACCTCATCCGCCTGGCCCGCCGCCGCGGCGACACCGTATCCGCCGCCCTGATCGTCACCCAACTCCTGGCGTTCTTCGTCCTCGGCCCCCTCGGTGCCCGCCCCGACCAGACCGTCGCCCTCCAATGGATCGAACAACTGTGCAACACCGCCGCCCAAGCCGCCTTCCTCATCGCCGCCTACCGCCTGGCTGGAGCGTCGCAGCCTAGGTGAGCTGGGCGGTCGGATGAGTTACAACAGGCCGAGTTTCAGCATGAGCGCGCGGTCCAGTGCGGCGATTTCACTGCCATCGAGGCTGCCTTTGAAGTCGCCGAGACGCTCAGGTGACACCGTGTGGATCTGGTCGGTGAGGATGCGGGTCTTGATGCCGTCGAATTCGATTTCGGGGCGATACACGGCTGGTCCGGCCCCGGTGGATGTCATGGCGACGATCGAGGTGCTGGATGCGAAGCGGTCGGACTGGATGATGACGGCATAGCGTCGTCCTTGTTGTTCGTGTCCACGTGCGCCGGGGAGAGCCTTTATTTCGTAGATCGCTCCCCGGAAGATCACGCCACGCCCATGAATCGCTGGATCGCCAGCATCTCGGCCTGATCCTCGGGGTCGTCCGCGAGCCGCTGTGCATCAGCGTCTGCTTGTTGTAACAGCAACTGCTTGTAGGTTTGCAGTAGCGCGTAGCGGACGGCTTCGGACCGAGAGGTATGACGTGCTGCGGTAAGTTCCGCCAGCGCCTTTTCCATCGCGTCATCGGTTCGCACGTTCAAGGTTCCCATGCACCCGAGTGTAACACGTTTTGTGTTACACTCGGGCTCGTTGGTATTCGGGCCGCCCGCTGACAGTCGTCATGAAAATTACTGCCCACCTGCTGGAACCTCCGCTGTGCAGACCGTATGCGCGTAGGCGAGAATCCTGGCAGCGTGACTGGGCGCTGGAGTCGGAGGGATCAGCGGTGAGCGTGTGGGGAGAGGTCGTTGTCGGCCTGGTCATTCTGGTCGGACTGGTCGGGATCATCGTCCCGATCCTGCCGGGGGCGATTCTGATCTTCGGCGCGATCGGAGTGTGGGCGTTCCTGACGGGTGGGGCGACCGCGTGGTCGATCTTCGCTGTCAGCGCGGTTTTCCTGGTGGTGTCCGCGATCGTCAAATACACGTGGCCCGGTCGCAAGATGAAGGATGCGGGTGTCTCCAACCGCGCCCTGTTCCTCGGCGCCGTCCTCGGCATCGTCGGCTTCTTCGTCATCCCCTTCGTCGGCCTGATCGTGGGATTCGTTCTCGGCGTCTACCTTTCGGAGCTGCAACGCCTCGGCGACAACCGACCGGCCTGGCAGTCGACCAAACACGCGCTCAAGGGTGTCGGCCTGTCCATGCTGATCGAACTCCTCGGCGCCCTGCTCGCCACCGCCACCTGGGTCCTCGGCGCCTTCATCGCGTAGCCGGTCCGACTTATCTTTCGATGGCGGGGAAGGGGATGGTGTCGTCGGACGGTTTGGGGAG
>NZ_JAFMPL010000163.1:0-10912 GCF_019038455.1 Nocardia noduli | reverse complement strand
GTCGTGATTACCCCGCACCACGAGGTAGTCCTGTCCGAGCGTGCCCCACGAATCCAGTCGGGTGCGCACGGTCCTCGATTCCTCGGGCCTGGCCTCGCTGGTCAGGTCGCCCGCGAGAAGTAGTCGTTGCGCTCCGCGGTCCGGTCGGCGCAGATCATCGAGAAGCGCGTTCAGCATGACCTCGGGATAGGGCGGCTGCCCGGGGCCCTGGCGGAAACCGGGAGGAAGATCTCCGATGACGAGGCCGCTGACCGTCTCGCCGTAGTGCACGTCGTTCGCCAGGGCGAGGGTGCGCAGCAGGCGACCGGGGGGAAGGACCAGGGTGGTGAACTCACCGGTGATCTCCGGCGAACCCGGTGCGAGCGTGGTCAGGTTCAGTGCGGGAGTCGCGCGATTGCCGTCCGACCAGGCCTCGAACCGGTAGCGCCGTCCCGGCTCCAGGCCGTGGATCTCGGCGTAGTGGAACGGTGTCGACTCCGATTCCGCGTACCGCACGGCCGGGGTCTGCGCCGCGTCCGCGGGCCCGATCCTGACCTCACCGCCTGCCGCGACGGGCGCCAATCGGCCGTCGGCACCGGGGGTGACGGTCGTCCACGTCATGATCACGGAGTCGCCGGTGACCGTCACCACTTCCAGATCGGTCGCGATCACCGGATTCGACTGGGCGCGAGCCGAACCCGTGCGCGCCAACGGTGCCAGGGCGGCCAGTCCGAGAATGCCGAGCGCGGTCCGGCGCGACGGTCCGCAGCAGGTCATGCGGCCGAGATTACCGGCCGCATCCGGGGTCGGGCCGGTCCGAGTGCCGCCGACCATTCGTTCGCGCGACGCGGCTGCCGTGCCGGGCGTTCGGGAAGGGGCGCCCTCCTGTTCACCCGCCGAGGGTGAGGCCCATGCCGACGCGGCTGTCGAGAATCACGGGCAGGTGTAGCCGTCCATCGAGTTCCGGGAGACGAAATGACCGTTTCGGCACATGAGGCGACCTCGCAGACCAAGTCGATCGGTGAACAGGCGCGGGAGTATTTCGCCTTCGACGATCAACGCGATTACGACGACGTCGGCCGAGGTCTGATCGCCGAACTACCCGACGGCGGGCGAATCACCGACCGGGACGGCCGGGTCGTCTGGGATCTGGCCGAATTGCAGCAGTCGGTGAAATCCGATGCCCCCGACACCGTGCATCCCAGTCTGTGGCGGCAATCGCAGTTGATCACCGTCGGCGGGCTGTTCGAGGTGGTTCCCGGCATCTACCAGGTGCGCAACCACGACATCGCCAATGTCACCTTCGTCGAAACCGCCGATTCGGTGGTCCTGATCGACGCGGGCCAGGGCATCCGCAATTCCGAAGTCGCTCGCGACCTGTATTTCGCGCACCGCCCGCGCAAACCGATCGCCGCGATCATCTACACCCACACCCACGGCGACCATTTCGGCGGCGCGCTGGCTTTCGCCTCCCGCGAGGATGTGGCCTCCGGGAAAGTCGCCGTCATCGCACCCGGTCTCGATTTCGATCGCCTGGCCCTCGGCGAGAACGTCCTCGCGGGCAATGTCATGGCCCGGCGCGCCCAATACTTCTTCGGCGAACTCCTCCCGACCGGTGACCGCGGCTTCGTCTCCTGCGGTATCGGCACCGCGATAACCCCCGCGGCCATCGGCTATATCGCCCCGACCGACCTCATCACCGAAACCGGCACCCGGCGGACCTTCGGCGGCATCACGTTCGAATTCCAGTACACCCCCGACACCGAGGCGCCGGAGGAAATGCATATCTGGATTCCCGAATATCGGGCGCTGACCTGCGCGGAGAACGCCAATCACAGCCTGCACAACATCCAGACCCTGCGCGGCGCGCGCACCCGCGACGCCTCGAAATTCGCCCACTACCTGGACGAGGCACTCGAACGCTACGGCGACGACGCCGAAGTCCACTTCGGCCCGCACACCTGGCCCGTGTGGGGCAACGCCCACGTGCGCGAATTCCTCGAATCCCAACGCGACGCCTACAAATACATCTACGACCAGGCCCTACGACTCGCCAACCACGGCTACCGGCCCATCGAGATCGCCGAACGCATCACCTTCCCCGAATCCCTGGACAAAGCCTGGTGGAATCGCGGCTACCACGGCACCCTCAGCCACGACCTCAAAGCCGTCTTCCACAAGGAACTCGGCTGGTTCAACGGCAATCCCGCCACCCTGTACCCGCATCCGGAGAACGTCTCGGCGCCCCGCTATGTCGAGGCCATGGGAGGCGCGGCGGCCGTCATCGACCTGGCTCGCACCGCGTCCGCCGACGGCGACTACCGCTGGGCGGTGCAACTTCTCGACCACGTCGTGACCGCCGAACCCGACAACGCCGAAGCCAAGAACCTCCAGGCCGACGCCTACGAACAACTCGGCTACCAGGCCGAAGGCCCCCAGTGGCGCAACGCCTTCCTCACCGCGGCGCTCGAACTGCGCGAAGGCACCCGCCGCGACGTCCCCACCGCCGCCGCGGGTCTGGACATGGTGATGGGCATGCCCATCGACCTGCTCTTCGACTACGCCGCCATCCGCTTGAACGGCCCCGCCGCCGTCGAACACTCGGCTCGCTTCGCCCTGAACATCACCGACCTGGACGGCCCGCATTCCTTCCAGGTCCGCAACGGTGTCCTGCACTACTGGCCCAAAGAACTCCCCACCCCCGACGCCACCATCACCCTCGACCACCAGGGACTCGTCGCGATCATCTTCCAGCCCTCCACCTTCGACAAACTGTCGGCGGCGGGCCAGATCACCGTCGACGGCGATGTCGAGAAGCTCCGATCCGTTCTCGGACTGTTCGACGAATTCGACCCGCAATTCAACATCGTCACCCCGGTCGACTGACCTCGGACGTAGCAAACGAGAAAGGCTCCGACCAGCGTTCGTGCTGGTGCGGAGCCTTTGTCGGTGGTGCCCTCGGCAGGATTCGAACCTGCGGCCTTCTGCTCCGGAGGCAGACTCGGGCCGTTGTCCGTGGTATCCGAGCGGTTGCGGTTGTCGCGCCACTTGGTGTTTGGGTATCCGGCTGTTCGGCTGTGTCCGGGGTAGTTGTGTCACCGACGTGTCATCCGGGCCGACATCAGGAAGGCATTGGCGGTGGTCTCTGGTCTGGGTCATGCATGGGCGATTGTCGGTCCGGTGCTCTAGTCTCCCGATCGTGATGCGCAGGTTTCGTTTCGAATTTGATCTGTCACCGCTTACGAACGCGCAGGGCAACCTTGTACTGCCTGCCATCCGTGAGCTGATGAAGCGAGAGGGACTGGAGCCGAACCGTGGGCAATTGACGCCCACAGATGACGGCCGGTGGACGATGTACGGTTCGACCGCCGATCTGGACTACGACGCGTTCAGAGAACGTCACGGAGAAGGATTCCTAGACTGGATGGAGTCGGTCGAGGTGGCCGTGGAACGGATAGTGGCGGAAGCAAATCCGCAGGCAGTAGCCTCTCCCGGCTGGGCATGTTGTGACGACGACGACTTCTGGGAGAGGTCCTGGTGACTTCCCTTCCCCTGCTTCCTCGTCCTGGCCATCCCTGAGCTGAGGGAGGTCGTGTCAAGGGCGTTCTTTCCCTTGACTCGTCCGAGTGAGGTCAGACAATCGGGCCATGAGGAGGCAGGGGTTTCGCAACCACGCGACGTCCCGTCGATAGGGTGCCGTCGCGGGTTGTCCGTCGTCGGGTTTTGTTCAGCAATTCATCTGCGCAGGTCAGCTCGTCGGCCCCATCGTTCGGAGGGGGCTCCGGTGGTGCCGTGACACTATGATTCGGTCATGCGTGGAGACTTCGACCGGGCTGCCGAAATCGTCCGCTTGGCAGCAGATTTCGACTGGACCTGGTCGAGGGACGATCTCGACAGATTCTGCGCGGCCGCTCACTGGACCGTTACCGAATACCGGTCTTTGGGGGCATCGATAGCCACAGACCTCGACATCGAAGATCCTCAAGGTAGTGCGTTTCTGGACGCAGATAGCGTTCGGTACATCGACTTCGGTGTCACGGACCGCTTGGGCAAGCAAGAAGCCGCATCCAGCGAGTTGCCCGCGGTGTGGTTCCGCGGTCTGTCTGATCGATTGGTGGCTGAGCTCGGTCTGCCCACCCGTCGCAGAGACACCGAACTTCGCTGGGACCTGCCCGCGGTGGTAATCGTTGCTCGCCGGGCACGCCAAGACAACTATGTGGCCATGACGAGCCCTCAGTACCGAGCCGAGCAAGACCGAATCGATGAGGATCTTGCCAACCGACCCGACGAGCAGTGGTAGCGGGACTGCGAACTTTTCGTTCAGCAGTTCATCCTCACAGGTCAGCTCGGTTTCCGAAGTTCATGCGACCGGACCACAGCCAGGCCCCACGTGCGATAGCCGGCGGATTCGGTGGGCAGCTGCGGGAGACCAGGTCGGGGACGGCTGACGAAGTGCCCAGCACTGCTCGGTGAACGAAAAAGCGGCCAGTTCTGAGATGCCTGCGTGCTACCACGTCGCCAAAGCGGATGCCAGAACACGCGAAGAGGACCAATGCGCCTCGACGGCGCTCCCGCCGCCGCCGCGCTGACGCACCCGGTTCCGAGGAGGCTTGCCGACGAGGGGCCGGTAGTGCGGCGTGGCGCGGCGGCGGCGCGGCGCGCCGCCGTGGCGCTCTTGATCCTATATAGCGAAATTCAGCAACCACTTGTGTGACGCAAGGCGATACGTCAGGCGACCAGGCCGAGCAGCTGTGATGCTTCGCGGTTGAAGTCCTGGACACTCGGAACCGAAGAGAACGGCTTGAGACTCCGTTGCAGGTCGCTGACGGCTTCGAGGGATCGCGACGAGTTGACGGTGGCGGTGAGCTGAACGACGGTCTTCGCTTTCGCTGCTGCGGCGTCGATGTCATTGCGCTGAATGTGTGCCATCGCGGTAGCGGCCTGGCTGAGACTTCCTCGACGGGCACGTCGTTGCTGTAGGCATTCCTGAATCGACAACTGCGCGAATCGCTCGATCTCCGTGGGCTGGTTCAAGTCCCGGAAGCACTGGGCGGCTTCGCCGTAGAAGTAGGCGCGGTCGATGAACTTCGCCCATTCGGGCTCGTCGTCGTGGTCGATTGCGCCGAAGGTGGCTTCTGCCCGGCTCAAAGCCTTCGTAGCGGCGCGGGCATCGCCCAACCGAGCAAGGGCACGTGCTTCGAGAATGCCGAGGTCGGCATAGCAGGCAGCCGATTCGGCTGGTGTGATTCCGTGGCGCCCGGCTCTCGCCAAGGCAACCGCTTCGTGGGTGTGGCCAAGCAGGTTGGCCTGGTCGGACATCCCTGCCAAGACGTGTGCGCCGAGGACCGGGTTACCCGCCGCCTGTGACAGTCGCAGCGCTTGGATGAGGTATCGCTGTGCGAGGCCGTGTTCTCCGTCGTCGTATGCCATCCAGCCGATGAGGTACGCCTGTTCGGCGGCGGCGTCGTAGAGGGCGGTCTGAACGTCGGGCTCGTGCTCGCGACGGATGAGCGGAATGACGGTGGTGTTCATGTAGCTGATCAGAGCCGTCCGGGCGTGACCTCCGCCGCGCATGACGTCCATCTCTTGGAAGAGGCTGAACATCTCTCGGATTCCGGCTACCTGCTGCATCCCGATTGCTCGGGGGCCACGGTCGGAGTTCAGCTCGTCGAGGGAAGCCAACAGCCAATCCCGGCTTGGTGCCGACAGGGCCGCGAGGATGAACGGGGCGTTGAATGCGCCGGTGGTGTAGGCCGTGCCGAGATCGCGGATGGTCTCCAACGTGGTGTCAGGGTCGGGCGAGTACTCAAGCCCTCGTGATGCCAAGGAGTCCATTCCTTCCATGCCGATGTCGCGCGGTCGGATTGTACGGCCGAGACGTTCGGAGATGACACGACATATAAGTGCCGGGGTGATGCCACGGGGCTTCTGTCCGTTCTTCACCCATCGGCCAACGGCGGTGTAGTCGTAGCGAAGTGCCTGGCCCTCGTCGGTGCCGAGTTCGTTGACGCGCTTCGCGAGTCCGGCCCACGACATGCCAGATTCGGTGATCAATTCTGCAAGCGCAGTGTTTGGCTCGGCCACCTGGCTCACCCCTCCTCGAACCTGTCTGCTGGTTCTCTGGGGCTGATGATACGCGGCGGGGCCTGCGGCGGAAGGGCGCACATGGTGCTTCACGGGTTCACATGGGCATTCACATGGTTCGGCCACTGACCGACTGCGGTTGCCTGGATACATGCAGATCAGTAGTGAGGATCGGGCGCGAATCGCTGAACGCTTGGCGATCGTATCGGCCCGTTTGGAGGGGCTTACTGAGAGGCTCCGCGCTCTGGAGACTGCTCCAGCGCCGACAGTCGCGACTCGAAGCCATCGAGGCGAGTCATGATCGCGTCGAGCCGTTCGATGATCCCGTCCGCTGACGGCTCCTCGGGGTCGACCGGTACGCGATAGAAGGTGCCGCGGCCTTGCCAGGACACGATGAGTCCTTCGGTGCGAAGCACATCGAGGGCGGCGCGGATGGTCTCCTTCGCTACGCCCCATTCCTCCGCCAACTTGGGAGCCGATGGGAGCTGGCCGCCGGGCGTGTAGGCATCGCGCAGGTCGTCGGCGATCCGCTGGTACACGGGCCGCAGATCGTCAGGGTCCATCAGCTGCTTCGGCACAGCGCAAGTTTACCCAGCTGTGCAAGACAAGCCCGGATCGGTTTCCTAGGTATGTATAGACAAGTACGTGGATGTCTGGGTAACCTAGGAAAGACACCGAGAGTGGTTCGAACCGGGAGGCGCGAAATGGCTACGCAAACCAATATTCGACAGGTAGAGGCTTTGAGGCCGTCGCGTCTGAATGCTGCGGGTCGGTGCATTTACTGCTTGTCGTCGGGCTGCTCGCGGGGTGAGTGCATCGCGCAGCACGTGGCGTCGGAGTGGGTGTTGTGCCCGGACTGCGGTGGTACCGGCTATGTCCGGGGGCATGTCGATCCGGAGGGTGCGCACGAGCGGTGCTACTGCTGGGGCGGGCTGCTGGATGTGAATCTGGTGGGGCCGGAACCGGTCGCGGTGATCCCTTCGCCGGTGGTCTACGAGTGCTGGCCTTCCAACGGTGGCGCTCCGCGTCGGTGGGTCGGGTGACTGTGATGACCTCGAACGTGATCACTTTGCGGGGCCGGTCGGCTGAGCCGTTGCGTCCGCCTCGGTTGACCTTCGCTCGTCGGTGCGTGTGGTGTGGTGAGGCTGATTGCCAGCATCCCGATTGCATCGCGTTGCACGAGGTTTCGGTGTGGGCGGTGTGCCGTCAGTGCGACGGGACGGGGTTGGCGTTCTCGGGGCCGCAGGGCTGCTCGTGCGCGTTCGGCCTGATCCACATCGCCCCGGCGGTGCAGCGTGTCCTCTACGTCACCCGTCGCGGTGAGGTGGAGATGGAGCACGGGCATTGGTCGAGCTACAACGACCGCACCTATTACGCGTTCCTGCACCCGGAAGAGGACGTGAAGCGGGTGAGCGTGGCCGCTCCGGATTCCGACCAGGCCAAAAGGGTTGTCGTCACTGACCCGTTGGACCTGCGTGATGAGTCGGTGGCCCTGTGACGACCGCACAGCCTCTCGGTACCGAGCCGATCGGGGCCGTGCCGCCGAATCGTCAGACAGCGGCTGAGCGTCGCGCTATGCCGGACCTGTCCGATGTCGCCGAGGCATACGCGGAGAAGGAGGGCGTGTGCGCTCGGGTGGTGCCGATGCGGGCGTTCGACACCAATACCGGTCGTGTGTCCTATGTCGGTGCTCCGTGCAAGGCCACCGTGGCAACGACCTGCCCGGCGTGTGCGAGGGCGAACAAGTACGTGCGGGTGACCCAGCTCAACGAGGGTTGGTGCGCCGAACATGAACCCGTGCAACCGGAACCGGTCGTCACCGAGGCTCAGTCGCAAGTGTTGGCGGCACGTGCTGACCTGTTCGGCCAGTACCACGATGCTCGCCGTGAGGGTGATCACGAACTCGCCGAAGACATCAAGACGTGGGTGGCTGATCTGGATGTCGAGCTGCGCGAACTCGGCGTGCGGGGCCGTCTCCCCGCCCTGGACGGCACGCCTCGACGTAAGGCCAAATCGACCAGGCGGCGTGATGGGCTGCCGGACCTGCCGCGTAAGAAGGTCGCCCGCACGACGATCGGTGCCGCGTACGCGGGCGGCAAGTATCGGCCGTCGATCTTCCAGACCCTGACCATGGATTCCTACGGCGGTATCAACCGGGTGTGGGATCCGACAGCGGGTAAGGACAAGCGCGGTGACTGGGTGTCGGATGGCTCTCCGGTCGACCCGGACGGCTACGACTACGCCCGTGCGGCCCGCGACATCATGCACACCAAACGACTGTTCGACCGCTGGATTCAGAACCTGCGGCGCGGGGTCGGCTGGAACGTGCAGTACTTCGCCACGGTGGAGCCTCAGAAGCGCGGTGCCCCACACCTGCATATCGCTATCCGGGGTTCGATCTCCAAGAACCTCCTGTACGCGGTCACCGACGCAACCTACGTCAACATCTGGTGGCCGCACTTCGACCCGGACAACGAGGTGTACTCCGGGGAGCGCTGGCCGGTCTGGGATCACTCCGCGGGCACGTTCGTGGACCCGAAAACCAAGCGGGCACTGACCTATTGGGACGACGCTATCGCCGTCATCGACTCGGTGGACGAGATCGAACCGGCGCACACGATGCGGTTCGGTGGGCAGTCCAAACCGATCCAGATCCTCGCGGGGACACCGGAGATGAACCGCAAGGTCGGCTACCTGACCAAATACCTCACCAAGTCCGTCGCCGAAGTCCTGGAGTCCGACAGCGAGCGCGTGAACCGCCACTACGACCGGTTACACGCCGAACTCCAGCGAACCCCGTGCTCGGACAAGTGCGCGGTCTGGCTGCGCTACGGCATCGTCCCCAAGGGCGCCACGGAGAAGACCCAACCGGGCCGCTGCCGGGGCAAGAACCATCGCCGTGACCTGCTCGGCGTACCCGGGAAACGCTGCCTCACCTCCGGACAGTGGTCCGGCAAGACACTGCCTGACCACAAGGCCGATCGCCTCGAATTCGTCCGCAACGAACTGGCGGCGGTTGGCATCATCCCGCCGGATACCTCGCATTTGCGGATCACTCCTGTCGGTCCGGGTGACCGTGACGCGCCACCACGCTCGCACCTGATCATCGCGTTGACCTCGGCGAAGAAGGCTCGGCGCGCTGAGTACGACATGGCGCGTCTCGCGAGGGATGAGGGACCACCGGGCGACGATCCGGTTTCACGTGAAACCGTTGCAGCACAACAAGATTCAACAAGCCAGATGGCAGCATAGGGAGGGACGAGTCATGTCCAAATTGCTCAACGAGTCCGAGGTCCGCAAGTTGATTCCGGTCGGGCACAGCAAGTACTACGAACTTGTCGGCTCCGGGCAACTCCGCTCGGTTCGGATCGGTCGTCGTCGCTTCGTCACCGAGCAGGCGGTGGCCGACTACATCGCGGGTCTCGATCAGGCGGCGGCGTGAGTCGTCAGCAGCTGCCACCGCAGATCACGAAAGTGACTGTTGCGGATCGTCAGTCAGGCAAGTCGGTGGTGCGGTACCAAGTGCGTGCCGATGCGGGCATTGATCCGGAGACCGGGAAGCGGCATCAGGTGCGGCGAAGGTTCCGGACGGAGCAGGAAGCTCGGAAGGCTCTGGCGCGGTTTCTGGCTGAGGCTGAGTCGGGCAGCTTTGTACCGCGCAAGGATGTCACGGTCGAACAAGTGTGCGGTGACTGGCTGGATAGCCTGCACTGGGCTCGACCGACGACGCTGGCAGGATATCGATACAACCTGGCTCCGCTGCGGGAGCGTCATGGTGGGTTGCCGGTGCAGAAGCTGACGCGGAAGCATCTGGACGACATGGTGTCAGCGCTCAAGCAGGGAGGCACCGAGACGGCACAGGGGAGGCGTCGTCGGCCCTGGGCGGCTCGGTCGCTGAAACGGACGATCGAGACGACTTCGATGGTCCTGGACTATGCGATAGAGCGGAAATTGCTGTCGCACAACGTTGCACGGGCTATCAAGCCGAAGGCTGGACGCAAGCGCAAGGTGGTCACCTACACCCCGGCCGAGGTCTCGAAGGTGCTGGCGAGTCTGGAGAAGGATCGGGACGGGCACCTGTGGTTCCTGGCGCTGTGCGGGCTGCGACGTAGTGAACTGGGTGGACTGCGGTGGAGCGGTGTCGACCTGGAGCGCAAGACGCTGGTGGTGCACATCGGTCGGGCCTCGGCGGGCGGGAAGGCGGTGGAGGACGACCCGAAGACTGAGGCGTCGGAGCGAACCTTGCCTATGGATGTCGAGATGGTGGAGGTTCTGCGGCGGGCTCGTCGTCGCCAGTTGGCGGACCGGTTGCAGCTGGGGGAGAAGTACCGAGACGGCGACTATGTGGCCTGCAACGAGAACGGCACCCCGTACCACCCGGACACGCTGACCCATCGGTGGGCGAAGGCGGTCAAGCGGGCAGGTGTTCGGCATATCCGGCTTCATGATGCCCGTCATACCTGCGGCACGACGATGCATCTCCGGAAGGTGCCGCTGGCGGTCATCGCGGCGTGGCTGGGGCACGCCGACGCCAGTGTCACGGCGAGGATCTACACCCATTCGCAGGACGAGGCGTTGCGTGAGGCCGCGGTGACTTTGGGTGAGGTTGTGTCATCGCGTGTCATCGACGCGGGCTGATCGCTCAGACGAGAAAGGCTCCGACCAGTGTTCGTGCTGGTGCGGAGCCTTTGTCGGTGGTGCCCTCGGCAGGATTCGAACCTGCGGCCTTCTGCTCCGGAGGCAGACGCTCTATCCCCTGAGCTACGAGGGCGGGATAGTTCTCGATCGGGGGGATCAGCCGTCCGATCGGGCGGGGAAAGCGTATCGCATCGGGTGCTGTCCGCCAAAA
>NZ_JAFMPL010000162.1:0-11566 GCF_019038455.1 Nocardia noduli | reverse complement strand
GCGCCCCGCTACGACGTGCACATCAAGACCGCCAGCAACCGGCAAGCATCGAAATCCGCCGCGCCACGACCACGCCGCAGAGCTTAAAACTCAAGCTAGGCCGTGTTTTGAAAGTGGTGAGGTGAGGGGTGCCGTTGTGCGGCGCACTCACTTGTTGGTTGGTGGAGGGTGTTGGCTGCGTTGGCATATGGGTGAGATCTCCGCTAGATGGGTTGATCGACCAAGATTCAACTGAATACTGGAGACCTCGTGGCCAGCGTAGCTGCAGCGGGACGCGGACCTGACCGGTGCCCAGTGGGCCCGGCTGGAACCGCTGCTGCCTCGTCGAATCCGGGCGGGACGCCCGCCCAAGTGGACCAAACGGCAGCTCATCGACGGGATCCGCTGGCGGACCCGGGTCGGATGCCCGTGGCGGGACCTGCCAGCGCAGTATGGGCCGTGGCAGACCGTGTACGGGCTGTTCCGTCGCTGGCAGCGAGCCGGGCGCTGGGCGTTGATCCTGAAACTGCTGCAGGTTTTCGCCGACGCTGCCGGGCGGATCGTGTGGCAGGTAAGTGTGGACTCGACCGTGATGCGGGCTCACCAGCATGCCGCCGGTGCCCGCCGCGACCCCGAACAGCAGGTCGAGCCACCGGCCGGGCCCGGTGAGGTCGAGCCGGCTGATCACGCGTTGGGCCGCTCGCGGGGCGGGTGGACCACGAAACTGCACCTGGCCTGCGACCAGGGATGCCGGGTGCTGTCGCTGCTACTCACGCCCGGTCAAGCCGGTGACAGTCCGCAGTTCGCGGCGATGCTCGATGCCATCTCGGTGCCGCGCCTGGGGACCGGACGTGCTCGGGTCCGGCCCGACCGGGTGCTGGCCGACAAGGCCTACTCCTTGCGGGCGAACCGGGAACTGCGGCGCCGCGGGATCAAATCGACCATCCCGGTCCCGGCGGATCAAGCTGCTCACCGCGGCCGGTCCGGCGGCCGGCCACCGGCTTTCGACCCAGTCGTCTACCGCGACCGCAATGCGGTCGAACGCGGCATCAACCAGCTCACACAGCACCGGGCAGTCGCCACTCGCTACGACAAACTCGCCGTGCGCTACCTGGCCACAGTCCACATGGCCGCCATCAACCAATGGCTGCGAAACGACTGAGGGCGGGCACCCGCCCGCCGTCAACCACATTCAATACACTGCCTAGCCGCGCCGCTGTCGGCGCACAGCGTGCCGGACCGGGGCCCCGCGGATCCAGGGTTTCCGGTTATGGCGCGGAATCAGCCGCGTTGCGAACATGGACGGTGAGCTGATCCGGTGCACGGTCGTCGTCGATGCCGAAGCTGATGATGCGTTCCGGATGAATGCGAATAATGTCTCCGCCGCGCCGGTCGCCCGGCGCGGCGGGCACGGTGATCGCCTCGGCGTGCCCGCGGATCTCTACGCACCGCACCCGCCACGGATCGATCGAGGTGAGGTCGTCGACGACGAAGGCCACCCGTCCATTGGCGACGATATTGCGATATTTCCGGCTGGCGGCCATGTTCATCCCGGCGATATCGAAGCGGCCGGTATCCGGGTCGAATCGGTAACAGACCGGACTGACCTGCAGGGTGCCCGAAGGCTGCACGGTGGCGAGGCGGCCGATACGCTGAGCGGACAGATAGGCGATCTCGGCCTGAGTGAACGGCATGATAACTCCATGAGTGGTGATGGGCGTAGGAATACCAGTCGCCCGCTCCTCCCTGGTTCGACCAGGGCCTCGCGTCCATCTGCGACGTCGTTCTCGGACACGGGATATGGAGTTACGATCGGAATCGTAACCCGAACCGGGCTCGGCGGCAAAAAGCTGGCCGCCTGTGACTCCCCCGTTACCTTGTTCGTGGGCCTGAGACCAGGCCCACGGTCGCCGGACCCGGTATGACTACTTCCCCCAGTCGAACGCATGATCCGGGGGGTGGTGTCGCCGGGCACCGGTGGCGTCGACGGACCGCTAATGGGGACAGGGCCGCAACAGAGGTCTCTTCGTAACGTGGGTGCCGGGCGTTGACGCTTAGATCGGCGACCGTCACCACCAGCGTTTTCGAATCTGACGAGGAAACACCAAGTGACACAGGCATACGCCGTGTTCTGCGGCATCGACGTCGGTAAAGGCGAGCACCACGCAGTCGGTCTCGACCCAAACGGCAAACGACTCTTCGACAAAGCATTGCCCAACGACGAAACCCGGCTACGAGCAGTGTTCGACCAGCTCGCAACCCGTGGACGGTTGTTGATCGTGGTCGACCAACCCAACACCATCGGCGCTCTGCCGGTCACCGTCGCTCGGGCCTGCGGCCACGACATCGCCTACCTGCCCGGGCTCTCGATGCGCCGCATCGCCGACCTCTACCCAGGCCAATCCAAGACCGACGCCCGCGACGCCCACATCATCGCCGACGCCGCCCGCACCATGCCGCACACGCTGCGCCAAGTCGACACCGGCGTCGAAACCCTCACCGAGCTCGGTGTTCTCGTCGGATTCGACGACGACCTCGCCGGAGAAGCCACTCGCACCAGCAACCGCATCCGCGGCCTGCTCACCAGCATCCATCCCGCTCTCGAACGCGTCCTTGGACCCCGCGTGGCCCACCCGGCAGTGCTGGAAATCCTGTCTCGCTGCGGCGGACCAGCAGGAATCCAGGCCGCGGGTCGGCGCAAACTCACCGCCATCGCGGTCAAACACGCGCCCCGGATGGGCGCCCGGTTGGTCGAGGAAATCCTCGCTGCGCTGCCCGCGCAAACCGTCGTCGTTCCTGGCTCCCGCTCGGCGGAGAGCGTGCTGCCGAAACTCGTGGACTCCCTGAAAACCGTTCTGCTGCAACGCAAACAGATGGCCGTTGATATCGAGGAGATGTTGGCCGATCACCCTCTTTCCCAGGTCCTGACCTCGATGCCGGGCATCGGAGTCAGGACCGGCGCCCGCATCCTGCTCGAAGTCGGCGACGGCACCGCCTTCGCCTCGGCCGGCCACCTCGCCTCCTACGCTGGCATCGCCCGATCACCCACCGATCAGGCAGCTCGATCCGCGGCGAGTTCCCGTCCCGATCGGGCAACCACAAGCTCAAACGGGCGTAGTTCCTCTCGGCTTTCGCAGCCCTGCACGACCCTGTCTCGCGCACCTACTACGATCGCAAACGCGCCGAGGGCAAGAAGCACAATGCCGCTCTCATCTGCCTGGCCCGCCGCCGCTGCGACGTCCTCTACGCGATGCTGAAAACCAAACAGTCATATAGGGTTCCGGCGCACACTTCCTGCTGATGATCGGCAGACCCCAGTGCCAGTTCGCTACACGACAGAGAACGACGGCGGCAGCTGAGCCCTGCCGGTCATCGACTTCAGCATGGTCGTGCCGCTTCCGATCGCGACCGCGATCCGAGCCGCCAATACGGCCGTCTCGTCGAGGACATCCGCGGGAAGCTCGAAGGGAACATCGACGGCAGCCGCGATGTCAAGGCTGTGAACAGCGAGCTCGAATGTCCTCGTCGGCAGATAGGAATGCAGCCGCATTCCCAGCCCGCCAACCACCCGGATCAGCCGATCTTCACCAGCATCGAGCTGCTTGACCACAGCCCGCAACAGCACCTCGATCGAGGCGGCCGGGTCGGACCCCAGCTCGATACCGGCTTGGCGGCCACGCTCGACTACCCCAGCCTGGTCGACGGTTGATGCCGCAGCCTTCGCGCCTGCGTAATACTGCTCCGGGCTCGCGATGTCTTCGTTCTCGGCTGCGCTGCCCAGATACGTCCCAACCGTAGTCAGCGCACGTGAAGCATGACCCACCAGCGATCGCAGATCCCACTCACCCAGACCCGGTCTATCCCAACACTCGCCCGGCACTTCGCGAACCAACCCCGCAAAACTGGACGCTGCGGACACATACGTCGCCACCACTGTCATCGATACCCCCTCCTAGGCAAACAGAAAGTTGATCTCTGCCAGGTTCTCACTTGCGAAGAACATAGGGACACCCCCCAGGTCACCGGACCGGATCGACCGCCAACCTAGTCCGGTCCGCGCTGAATTCCCTTGTCGGGGTGTCTATTCCGGTGGCAACGTACGCCGTACAGGGTTGCCCGAACCTCACCACTTTCAAAACGCGGCCTAGTGCTGCCGCTACCGGTGACTTGGGTGCTGCCAGTCGGAAACGGCCGTTCCGGGCCGGTAGTGTCGGCCAGCATGGCCACGCCCGAGATCGAGCAGGCCACGGCCTTCACTGCCGTTATCGGCACCGAGCCGGTCGCGGTTGTGCTACCCCGCTTCCTCAGCGTGCCCATGGCCGAATCCGGTGCGCTGGTCACCGCGGACGCCTGGATCGCCGCACTCACCGAGCATGGAGCCCAGTTGATGCGCGACACCGATTTCCTCGGCGACCCGGCGCCGGGCTGGACGGTTGCCATCGGCCCAGCAGTGACCACGGTGCGGATCAACGGCCCGGCCGGACTCGGCGAGATCTACGAGGGGGAGTTGCAAGCCGAGACGAAGTGGCGGGAGCGGGTCGCGGGTCTGCACCACATCGACGCGGGCGTGGTTGTCATCATCAGCGGCAGAGCCGATCAGCTGAGTCCGGACGCCGCACTGGACATGCTGGAATCCGGACGTGCGGTGTGGGTCCGGGCCCACACCACCCTGAGCTGACAGAGCGTCGACTCATTTCCGCCGAATTTCTGCCGGCCCAAAACCCGGTGTAGGTTTCGTTTCTGGCACCACGGCACCCGTCTGACCTACGTCCTGTTCGGAATGTCTCGGTGGTGATCGAAATGCGCGGCTACCCGCCAGCCGGTCCGAACCTGCTCGCCCGCGGGAAGCGAGTGCTCGGCTGCAGGATATGGCCTGCAAGAAGAAGCGGCCGCGAAGCGATGCGCGAGAAGGAGATCAGGCAGTCTCGGCCCCGGGCCAGCGGTGAGCGTGCCTGGCGCTGATTCCTGCGGAAAAGCAAGAAACCCGCGCGGATCGCGCGGGTTTCTGTAGTCGTCGGCTCCTAGATGGCGCGGACGCTCTGGGCCTGCGGGCCCTTCTGGCCTTGGCCGACCTCGAACTCGACGCGCTGACCCTCTTCGAGGGACTTGTAGCCGGAGCCGGAAATCTCGGAGTAGTGGACGAAAACGTCAGGACCGCCCTCGTCCTGGGCGATGAAACCGAAGCCCTTTTCGCCGTTGAACCACTTCACACTGCCTTGCGACATACTGTTTGTTTTACTTCCTGTAGCGAGCCGGGCGATCACTTCAACAACCCGTGCTCGCTACCGAGCATGCCACACTTGCGCCGGTCACCCCGAATCGGCTCCTCGACCGTCCCGGCGAGCCTGCGGTACAGTGCTCAGTCCTGTCGGCGGTGTTCGGCGTCGAGCTCGAGCGTTCAGGAAGTATCGGCGGGACGGGACTTGGTCAACGCGAACAGGATTGCCTCTACGGCGCTTCGCGATCACGTGATCGACGGTAGCGACCTCGGTAACCGGCGTCTGTTTCCGCCCGATCCCGGCCAGGTGGTGCCCGGTCGATGTGCCGAAATGCAGACAGTGCGGAATCACCGGCACAAACCCTTTGCGAGTCGCATCGCAGGCCGGTATCGAGTCCCCCAGAGACAGCCCGAATTGTCTGGGGGATCTCACTGTATGGAGCGCGTTGTAGCAGACATTCTCGCTCGGGCCGTTTCTCGCGAGCGGGCGTGGGTGTTGTTGACGGGACGGCCGATACCACCCACCGGTGACCGAGCTGAATTGCGCTGCGCTGATGATTTCGAGTGCTTCGACGGCGACGACCACCCCCGCCGACACGATTGCCAGGCCGCGGGTATGCGGGGGCACCACGCAGGTGTTCCTGCACGGCCTCGCCGAGGCGTAACTATTGATTCCGCAAAGCTTGTCGGGCGGGCACTGCCGTGCTCGCGCTACCACCTTCGCCTGGGCGCCGCGCCCGTAACCGCTCGACTGCGGGCATTCACCTGGACGCGGCGTGCTGCATCGGCATCCTCGAAGACCAGTTCCTCATTGATCGGTTCGCTGACGGGATCGCCGCCAGGTTCTGCCTCCGCGGCCGCGAAAGCGGGCGAATCCGTCGGCCGCCGGTCACCGTTGGGTTGTGTCGCTCACGGGCTCGACATAGGCGACGAACGGCAGACCGGCGATGTGATCAGCGGCTTCTTGTGTCGCGTCGATCGTGACGATGTGCGGGTAGTGCCCGTCGAGGATCGAGGAGCCGACCGCTCGGAGTTGGTTGCCGAACTCGGTGTGCTCTTCATCTGGCGCTCCGCTGAAGAGGGGCATGAAACAAACCCGGAAAATGTTGGCCTGCTGCGTCACATCACTCCTTCACGTCCGAGGAATGGGTTGCGAATAGTTTGCGCTCCAGGGGTGCGCAGGTCGGACCGACACGCCCGGGTCGGTTGGCCCGACATGAACCGGGATTCCAAGCGTGACGTCGGAAAGATGAGGGCTTCTCGGCCAAGCAGGTCGAAGGCGGTGACCATGTCGGGGGCCGAGGATTTTCGCGGCGATGATGGCCATCGCGACCCACCCATCTTCGCCGCCGCTACCTGCGCGATTCCGGCGCAGCGATTCCGGGGTGCGCAGCCGCGCGAGCTCGGCTATATGCCCGGCGAGCGCGCGCCCATCGTCACCGCCGGATGAGGCAGGCTGATCTTGTCGTGTCAACCCAGGCGAGGGTTGATGAGCCCGTCCGGTCGTCAGTGCGCCACCCAACTCGCGAAAACGGGCGGGCCGACGTCGAGGCTATGTGTGCCCGTGTTTGGCTCGATAGAGTTGGCGGTCGGCGGCATCGATCAGGCCGTAGGGATTCAAGCCGGTCGGATCCACGACCACCACGCCGACACTTATCGACACGTCGATGCTGTCCCCGTCCACGACGATCGGTGTCTCGAGGCTGCCTATCAGGCAGTCTTCCAGTGTGGCGACGATCGCCTCGTCGACCGGCGGAGGGACGAGCACGACGAATTCGTCGCCACCGAGTCGCGCGATCGTCAGATCCTCACGAGGCAGACTGTCGCGCAACCTGTTGGCCACCTCTCGCAACACCTCGTCGCCGACACGATGCCCATAGCTGTCGTTGACGTGCTTGAAACGATCGAGGTCAGCGAAACACAACCCCACCCGTCCAGTAGGGTCGGCGTCATCCAGTACCGCCTGAATACGTTCGAGGAGCATCCGGCGATTGGGCAGCCCCGTCAGCGAATCCTGCCGAGCCTGCCTGTGTAGTTCTTCCTGCAGGCTGTGGCGTTCGGTGACATCTTCGCCGATGGCGAACAGATAGTCCTGGTGGCCCGCGCTGCCGCTGACGTAGGTGATCGAGAACGCCATCCATCTCGTACCCCCGTCGGGAGCCAGCGCCCTGGTCTCGATTCGGACCGTCCCCTCGCGCGCCGCGACGATACCGTCGAACACCGCGGCCTCGATGGTGTCGCGATCGGCCGGGTCGGCGAAATGGCGTATCGAGATGCCGCGCAACATTTCGATCGGAACGCCGAGCATCGCAGCGAGGCCGGGATTGACATCGACCAAAGTGCCCTCGGTGTCACCGATAGCTATCGCGATCGCCGTGCTGTCGGACACGATCCGGAACAACTTCGCCTCGGCGCCGGGTGGTGGCTCGACCAAACTCATGATCGGCACGCGCGTCCGGTCGAGGTGTCGTTGGAAGCCTCGACCCAGATCGGTCAGCAATCCAGCCAACTTCCACATGGCCTCGGGGCGGTCGTTCGATCGGGCGAGACGGTACAGAATCTGCGCTGAGGCCACCGGCACGACCGGATCGATCAAGCCGCTCGCGACCAACGCGTGACCCACCCGCTCACCGGCAGAGCCATCCGAAGCCTCGCCGTTCAAGGCAGTCGAAACCTCATCGAGGAGTGAACCGAACAAATCAGAGGTTCCCGGTGGAAGTTCGAGACCGGCCTCCGACAGCGATCGCTGCCATCGCGCGACCAGATCACCACGCTGCGCATCCTCCATGACGCTACCTCCGCCCGCGCACCCACACTCCACACCAACGATCGCTCATGACCCGCATCGAGTGACGTCGACCCAGACTGCCCGCCCGGCCCGCAGTCATAATTACACCCGAGTCAGAACCGAACCGAGGCACTTCAGCTAATAATTAGCTAACTAGATCGGCCCGGGCAGCGGAATCGGTGATGTCGGTGCTGATTGTCTTGATCTGACCTGGAGAATGTCCGGTTTTAGACCCTGAAATGTTCTCTGGACTAGCTATTCAGCTCGCTGGATGCGAAGTCAGGGTGTGTCAGGTCTTAAGGGGTGGGTGCCCCCAGATGAGTCCGCTGATAGCGCTGACGCTGACTTCGCCTTCGCGGTCTCTGCTCCAGACAAACTTCACGGTTCCGACGCGCTTGTCCTGCCTCTGTATGCAAAGGACCGTGCCGGGGGCGTGCTCGCCGAGGCGACGGTTCTGCCAGATCTTCACGATCCATGTGGCGCTGAGATGTTCCATCTCAGGGTGTCCGGCGCACTCGGCCACCAAGGTCGCGAGCAGGCCGGATAGGGCCATTCCATGTCCTGACCCCAGTCTCGCGCCAAATCCGCCACAAGGTCGGATAGCTCGGAAATAGCGCCGTCGGAATCGCGGTCGCCCGTGTCGACGTAGGGGATCGGCCCGGACCTGCGGGTCATTCGGGTCGCGCCCGGCGTCGATCAGGGCTTGGCGATCCAGCGAATCGTCGTTGTTCACGACGTTGATTCGGGCCCGCCCTGCACTTGGCGCGGTCCGGCCATGACCCCTGGACCCAACAGGATTGGGTCCAGGGGTGGGAGAGGTTTGGCCCCGTCGGACGGGTTAGGGGGATATGGTCCGGCGGGGGTCTGGGGGTCAGCCGATGCCGAGGTTGATGCCGAACATCACCTGTAGCCAGCGGGTGACGACGTTGAGGCCGGTTCCGAAGTCGAGTCCGAAGGAACCCATGGTTCTCATCTCCTTCGAGAGGGATTCTCTTGTGCTGTTCCCCGACTTGCTGGCTGGATACCCATAGCGAGTCTTGCGCAACCAACAATTTGTGAGAATTTCTATTCCGCTGGCCGACCCTGTCTCATGCCAGGACTCGGGCCGACGGGCCGCATTTGCTGAGTGTGCGCGGTGGCGGGGCGCGGCTTCGTCGGAAGACAGGTCGCGCGGTGCGGGCCTGAGGCCATATGGTCTGCGGGGTTGGGGATGCGCCTGTTCCGTGCAGGCGCGGCGCGGTCCCGGGCGGGCATCGCGCGGTGGTGCGTTGGCCCGGTGGGAAGCTATTGCGTCTGGTAGGTGCGGATGTCGTGGGCGTGGGTCTGCATCACGGCGGCGAAGTCGGTGAGGTCGGTGAGGTCGATGGTCTCGCTGCGGTGCTGGATCATCGTCTGCGGTGTCCAGACTTGCAGGCTGTAGTGGATGCGGGCGCTGTCGAACCGCGACATGATCCGCACCAGCGGATCGATTTTTATGCGCAGGGCGCGTTAGTCGAGCGCGGCGGCGACCTAAAAGCCGGTGCTGCGGTGGCGGGTGCGCAACCATCAGGCACGACGGCGCGGCCACCGGAGAAACTCGTACCCCAGACACCGATCCGGTTCCTGGCTCGACGGCCGGATCGACGTGTTCGTGGCCGAGGCAGCACGGCTCGGTTTGACCTGTGCCCGTGGCCCTGTTGGCGAACAGATCCAGGCGAGGGTGGCCGCCGTCGCGGACAGCATGGGAGTCACCGAGGCCGCCGCGCGGCGCGAGTTCGGCGATGATCTGATCCGTGAGATGGCTCGTAGCGTCGCGGCGGTGCTCGCCCACGAGGAGCCGAGGGCGGATCCGACGGACTTGGCGCCGACGCACGTCGTACCGACCGGGGTGGCCGGTCACGGCAGTGCGGGACTGGCGATCGTCGCTCAACTGGCGATCACCGGGGATCTGTCCGAGATCGTCGACGCGCACGCCGAAGTCCACCAGGCCATCGCGTTGATCTGTATGTGAGGTGCTCTGATCGCCTGGTCACGCGACGACCATCGTGGCGTGATCGCCGTGCACGAGGCGCTGATCCATCGCACGATCCGTGAACTCGGCAAAGGTATCGCTCGACTCGACAGCGGTGTGGTCCCCAGTGACGGCGGCGATCCCGGAGAACTGCGAACAGCGCTGAACGACAACATCGCCGCGCTGCACGCCGAACTCTGACCGGTCCGCGGTTAGCGAAAGGCGGCCTCGGCGAGGGGGACCGCATCCCGACAGCGCTCGTTCATCGGTGCAGTTGTGGGTCGTCCGGATCGATCCGGCGGTGGCCGGTACGCACGCCGTGCCAGGTCGACAGCACCTGCATCTCCCGCTGGACGGCCCAGACCTGCGGATCGTCAGGGTCCAGACCGGCATCGAGCAGGGCTTGGCGGTCCACCGAATCATTGATCTGCACGGCAGTGATTCGTCACGGTCACGCCGCGGGCGCTGTCCGGCCACGTGAAAGTCGGGATGCGGCAGACCGACCCACGAGCGAAGTTCACCCCCAGCACGGCACATCCTGTGCCCTTGGCAGGACCGCCGGGCAGTTCCCACGTCGGCCAGGGAACCGGTGATCCATCCGGTGGTGGTGCGGTGTCGAATGCAGTACAGGCACAACGGGTTCCGCACTGCTGCCGCAGCGGGATCCGGTGTGCCTGATCCAGAGGTGAAGTCGGGGGCCGTCGAGACACCGGTTGGGAAGCCCATGCCTCGACGGTCCCCACCTCGACCACATTGAGGGGAAATTCGACGAGCGTCGGCCGAGACACGCGCTCTGATGATCGTCGGCCGATCGGTCTGCGCCGGTCCACTGAGCGGACCCGCGCATCTGCGGGCTCACCAGCTACACCCAGCGTCTCGGGCAGCCGCCGTGCAGCAGCGCTGCGCCCGAAATCGCATCGAGGAAAGAAAAGGGGGTCGGGAATGGACGGATTCGAGCGTGGTGTGGTCACCCGGATCTCGGTCGAGATCGAGTACCCCGACGGCAGTGTCGAGATAACCGAGATCTCCGACCCCGGACATGTCTCGGCGGTCGTGTTCGACGAATCGGCGGTGATTGCGACCGACCTGTGCGCCTTCAACGTCTCCGAGTCGGACTGGAGAGCTAATCCCGCGATGATGGTCCACACCGATGCCGGTGCCGCCGGGATACCGCTCGGCGCACACAACGACCGCCGAAACTGATCGCAGGGTGCGCGCCGCGTCCCCGCCCGTGGCGCCACGCCCGGGCGGGGACCGTTTCTTGCGCTGGTCGCTCTCACGCAGCAGAGGCAACCGGTGCTCACGCTAGCGCCGGGGGCGCCGGAGCTGGGTTAACGCCGCTCACGCGGCGTGTACCGAGGCGGTCCGGTGCACGGCGGGATGCGGTGCGGCCGTGGATCGTCGACGGGTTGGGGTCACCGGCGTCTTCTCGTCGGGGTGAGGCATCGTTATGCTCGGGGGGGTCCCTATGTTTTTTGCAAGGTCTGCGGGCAGTGGGTTTAGCGCTCAGTGCGTGAGGGTGATCGGCTTTTCGGGTGGCCCGGAGCGCAGTAGGTCGGCTAGGAGCGAGCGGAGGTTGCCGGGGACCAGT
>NZ_JAFMPL010000161.1:0-11842 GCF_019038455.1 Nocardia noduli | reverse complement strand
GTACTGCTCGAGCAGTTGGGCGTCGTCGTATCCGGCCACCGTGGCGACCAGTCGTCGCCAGCCCTGCTCGTCACGGCCCCACAGATCAGCGCATTCGCCCTCGGACAGGTCCGAGAGCATGGCCAGTGCGTCGACCCGATTCCACAGCGAGTCCATGCCGACCAGATACTGTCGTGGCCCCTCCGCGTCCATGACGTCGCCGAGGAACCTGAAGTCCTTGGCGACCGAGACCGCGGCCATATGTTCGAGGGTCCACATGTCTTCGGCCATCGCCGCGATCATCTGCCCCCGGATCGGGTCCTCACCATGACGGGTTGTCGGCGGATTCGACCTGTTGTGCTCCCACCGCTTACCCCGCGCCCCCGCCTCCACCGCCGCTGTGATCGCCGCCTCCGGGACACCCGACGCGGCGGCACGCATGGCCAACTCGTCACGATCGGAGGCCAGGTCACGCAGGTTCGACCGCCACCGCGCCAACGCCACATCACCACGGCCGTACTCGGTCTTGTACTCGGGAAAGCCTTGACGCAACACGCGGGCGTGGTCGGCGGACCGGTCCTGAATGCGGGCCAGCAGCCCCGCTCTCCAACCCGATAGCTCACCGGCCTGATTCGAATAACTCATGACATGTATTCCTTTGTTGTGAAAAGTTGCTGAACTGCGGGCCGCGCCGTCGAGGCGCGGCAGCACGGCGGTCACAGCGCTGTCCCGGGATCGATTTCGGCGTCGGTGATCGCGGTAGCGGCATCTCCGAGGCCGTCAGGGATCGAGGGCGCGTCGAGTTCCGGGTTGTCGGCCCCCGCGGCCTCGACCGCGGCGCTGATCGCGGCGGCTTCAGATGAGCGGGACGGGTCCGTGACCGCCAGCGCGGTATCCGCGCGCTGTTCGGCGGCGGTGAGGGCGTCGGCGACGTGGGCGACCATGTCGTCAGGGGAGATCGGCATCCCCGCGTGCAGGTCCTCGGCGGTGATCCCGGCGGCTTGCAGGACGACCACCGGAACGGTCAACGCACTGAAATCGGTGGCGACGATGCGGTTCCAGCTCTGCGCGACCGACCGAGAGTCGGCGGCCCGGACCTGTTCGGCGACCGCGGTGGACCAGTGCCGGTCACCGCGTGCCCACACCTGATGTTGTTCCTCACGTGTCAAACCCAGCGCGTGGGACATCGCTCCCAGCCGCTGCCAGGTCATCCCCATGACCCGCCGGAATCTCGCGACCACGTCGGAGTCGAGCCCGCCGTGGCGGGTGAACACCGCGCCTACCCCGGCCATGTGCTGGAGTTCGCGCACCTCCCGCCCCAGTCCGGCCAGCAAACGGTCGCGGTCGACATATCCCGAACCCAGTAACTGCTGACCGGGCCTCCACCGGTCACCGCGCTCCCCTGCCGCCCGGCTGTAGGCGATCCACGCCTGGGGCACACCGACACCCGCCGCGACCTGCTCCAGCAAGGTCAAGGAGCGCTCCCCGATCTGCAACTGCGCCGACGCATCCGCCGACGGGCCGGATTCGGAAAGTTGAGTGCGCCGCTGCTGGTGGTCCAGCGCGAGGTTCTGGATTCCCCTGAGTAGATGCGCCTGCAAGCGGCTCGGTGTATCCATCACCGGCCCCCACGCACGGGCAGTCGCGACCGCTCGCCGTGGCCGGTCACAGTTCCAACCCCGCATCCGCCGCTACATCGAGGGCGTCGACGGCGACCTCGTCGGCCGCGTCGGCAACCATCGGGGCCTCGCCGGGAATCACAGCCGCGGCTACCGCTTCGGCGAGAACATCAACCGCATCCGGCTCCGAATCCGGCTCCGCTGCCGAGCCGCTGGATTCGTGGGTGAGATAGGTGTCGAGGGTCAGTTCCTCGGCCAACTCACGCACCGCCTCCAGCGACACCCGGTATTCCGGCTCGACCTCCTCGGCCACCGAACCGACAACCTCATCACCGCTGATGTCGATGATCTCGACGTCGATCACCGCCAGGTCGAGCTCCGTACCCGGTGCAGCAGTCGTCGCGACCGTGTCCGGGTCGGGATCTACGAGGGTCGCGTCGACGACGTCTCGGTAATCGCGGCCGGTGTCGGCGTGGAAGCGTCGCTCGTAGGCGGCGGCGTCGGCGGCATGCTCGTCGGACAAGCCCTCGCTGGCGTTCGCGGCGGCGAACGCCGCGGTCGAGGCTGCGGCGTCACCGACGGTGCCCGAACCGGCCAGGGTGTCGCTGAAACTGGCGGCGCGGCGGCGGATATCGATCAGGAGTTGCTTGTACTCGACGTCGAGGGCGTGGACCTCGCCCGCACGGGTCTCGCGGCCGGTGTAGGCATCGACCTTGGCCGTGTGCAGGGCTTCGTTGTGCCGATACTCCTGCCGCCCCAGCCTGTTACGACGCCGCAGATCGGATTCGGCACGCGACATCCGAGCCTTCGTCTCGTCCTGACCCAGCTCGTGGTCCTTCTGACCGTGGCCGATGCGGGCACGGATCTCCTCCACACGCGCCTGCGCGATCGCCCGGTCGTCGCCCGCCTTGCCGATCGCGGTCCCGACACGCACGTTGTGCTCGATGATCGAACGCTGATCCCGTGCGGCGGCGAGCTCGACCCGCTGATCGTGTTCGGACTTCGAACGGCTCTCACCACCGCGCCCACGCATCAACGCCGCGGTCGTGTGCGCCATCTGGAATGCCTGGACCGCACCCTGGCGTAACGCTTGGCCGCTCTCCTCGACCGGATCCCCGCTCATGCCTGGACCCGCAGTCCGGACAGAAACCAGCCTGTGGTGGGGGCGGTTCGGCTGAGGGTGGCGTAGACCGGGAAGGTGATCGGCGTTGTATCGGGGGCCTCGATCTCGACCACCGCGACACGTGCGAATGCGGTCACGGTGTCGGGCGGGTGGTCGTCGCGGCTGACCGTCACGCTCGTGTGCACCGGGGTGTGGTCTGCGCGCCAGCGCTGCCACTGGGCAGCGGTGACCGGTCCCCATGCTTGCGCCGAGGACTCGGCCTGCTGCGCCAACGCCGGTGTCAGCAGGGGCCGTGCGGTGCGGGCGGCGTCACGTTGATCGGCCTGCTCACCGGGTCGATAGTCGAACACCGCGGCGAGCGCGGCGGTGACCACCGCTTCGCCGTCACAGGGATCGGTCGCGGCGAACGGAGCTGCGAAACTGTCTGCGCTACAGATTTTTCCGTCAACGGTTGTCGTGGCTGCCGCAGCGCATCCGGTGATGGACGTGGTGGCGAGCGCGGTCAGCAAGACGAGGGCGCTGTTCATGGCAGCTCCTGGTGGGGGTCGGTGAGGATCAGGGGGTCACTGCGATGCCAGTGCACGGTGGGCTGGTAGCCGACTGTGCTGACGGCCGGGTTGTCGTCCGGGTCGCTGACCGGCTCGAGCAGGAGATTGGCTTGGATGGCGGCATGGTGCAGATCGACCAACGTGATGCCGCGCCGGTGCTCCATGACCAAACGCAGCGTGCCCGCGTCCCACCCGGCCTGTCCCACGGCTCGACCGGCCAGCCAGATCGCTTGCAGCGCGGCCGATTGGGCCGCCTGCGCGAGGGTGCTCACGCCACGGTCGGCGGGATGAAGGTCACGCCACACCACCTGCCCACCCGAACCTGCCACTGTGAAACGACGCCGCCGCCCCGCACACCACAACGTCAAACGAGGTCCCCGACGGGCGCACTCGACAAAAGCCGAGTCCGTTTGCTGCTGAGTAACATCGAGTGCACGCACAGCCGCGAGGTCGACCCCGGCGACCACCCGCAGAGCGATCACATATTCGCCGAAGTCGTCCGGGGTGCTCAATCCGCGCGTGACAGCGAAGTCATCCAAGTCGGACGCACGCGTGCAGCAGCGCAGGAATCGCACATGAGCGCTGACCAACTCGCGCATAGCGAGTTGCTTCTCGGTGGCCGAAGGCCGCTGTTGGTCCACGCTCGACCTCGTCATGCCGGGTCGTCGGGACCGGCGGGCACGTGTGGTCACCACAGGGACCCCGCCGCGTCGCCGGTTCAGTACGACGTCGAGTTCGCGTGCTGTCAGCAACGGGCGATCCTGGCTCCGGTCGGCGGCGATCGCGGCGAACAGGGCTCGGGCTTGACGTAGGCTACGTTGTTCGACCAGCGACACCATGAACGAGCAGAGCTCGGACTCCCGCTCGCGGTGACGGCCCGCCCGGTTCAAGGCGAACAGGGCATCACCCAGATAGGCCCAGGCATTGCTGAGGGCGTCGTGGGAAAACCATGCCCCCTCGATCCGTGCGGCCTCGTGGTAGAGGCGATCGGCCAGATCGGGGTCGCAGAGCGAGTCGGCGACCAGATCCAAACGACGGACTAGAGCGAACTGCGCCCGCATCAGCCGTTCCTCGTCGCTGGCGCTGTCGCGGTAGTGATCGGGATCGAGATCGACGTGCGATCCAGCAGCGAGCGCATCGCGAGGTTGGCCGGAGTGCGAAACCGGCTTCACGGCAGCGCTTTTCCGATCGCTGGTCAGCGTGATCGGCGCAGCGTATCCGTTCAGGCATGCAGAAGTGAGCGCCGTGTCCGACGGGGCCCTGTTCACGGCAGCTTCTTGGGTAGCTCGACCAGGTCGAGGAGTGCGGTGGGGTCGCTGTGGTGCCAGTGCACGGTTCGGGTGCCGGTTTTTCGGCTGGCGGGGTTGTCGATCGGGTCGGTGGCCAGTTCGAGGAGCAGGTTCACTGCCAGGGCGGCGCGGTGCAGCTCGACCAGGGCGATGCCATGGGAGCGCTCGACGGTCAAGCGCAGGGTGCCCGCGTCCCATCCCGACTGTCCGAGAACGCGGCCCGCCAGCCAGATCGCTTGCAGCGCAGCTGATTGCGCTGCCTGCGCCTCGGTGGTGACGGCATGAGCGGGAGGGTGATTGTCACGCCAGAGCACCGCAGCGCCTGGGCGGGCCACCGTGAATCGAGGCACGGTACCCGCGCACCACAACCTCACACGAGGCCCGTGGTTGGCCCGTGCCACGAATGCCGGATCCATCTGTCTCTGAGCGAAGTGCAGAGCGCGGAACGCGGCGAGATCGACGCCCGCGATCGCCCGCAAGGCGCTCACGTATCGCGCGAAGTCGTCGGGGGCGTTCAACCCGTGTACGACAGCGAAGTCCTCCAGTTCGAAGGCACGGGTGCATCGCCGCAGGCGCAGCACGTGATCGCCGACCACTTCCCTGGCACGACGAGTACCGGACGCGGTTCGGGTGGGGGTGTACTGGTTCATGATCAACCTCGTGATCGGGTGTCTGGCCGCCAACTGGCGGCGGTGGTGGTCGGGGTTTGATAGCTGCGCACGTCCATGCGTTCGCCGTCCCATGCGCTCAGGAGCGTGATGGTGACGGTCTGTCCGGTTTGCGGGGCGTGGAGCAGCAGGTCACGGCCCTGTTCGTCGCGGCCGTAATAGATGCCGACGTGATGGGAATCCGCATCGCCGGGAGTGGTGAAGAAGATCAGATCCCCCGGCGCGCGTTGCGCGAAGGGCACCACTTGCGCGGTGGGGTGGTCTTGTTGGGCTTGGGTGTAGTGCGGGAGTCGGATCTGCCCGCCCGAGGCGTGGTAGACCGCGTAGAGGGTGAGTCCGGAGCAGTCGAAGCCACCCGAGGTCGGCCCGCTGGTGTCGCCGCCGCCCCACACGTACGGGGTGCCGATCCAGCGTGCCGCGTACTCGATCACCGCACGCCCGAACTCGCTGGCCTCGGCCGCGCTGAGCGGCGTACCCGAGCCCGAGCCGCATCCCTGTGCAGAGGTCGCGGCCTGTTTGCGGGAGGTCGTGCCGAGTTCGATGTCGGCGAACAAGTCGTAGAGTCGGCGCGCCAGCTCGAGTTGCCCGGCGTAGGCGTTGGGTGCGGAGCGTTCGATTTCCTGCGCCAACTCCGCCGGTGACATTGCCTCGGCGGCCGAGCCCAGTTGTTGGGCGCGGTCGTAGAACCAGTTGATTTGGTAGGTGGGGTTCATGAGTGTGGCGATGCCGACCGAGCCCCAGACACTGGCTCGCATCTGATGCGGTCCGACCGAATCGTGGTTGGTGCCGAGACCGTCGTTGCTGTAGGTCAGCGACTCCGGCACCGACGGGTTCGCCAGATTCCGGAACGAGGACTCCGTCGCCGCAGCCGCCAACTCGGCGATGATCACCGACTTCCCCAGCCCGCGTTGCTTGCCGATCGCGACCCCGTCACGGGCCAGCCGTAACTGCGACTCGGTCAGCCCCGCCACCGTCTGCCCGGTCGACCCGCTGACCGCAGCGCCCGCTGCCAGCGGTGTCGCGCACGAGGTGGCGGGTTCGGCACCGAGGAGCACGACCATCAGCAGGAAAAGCGCGATCGGCAGTGAGATCGCTGTCGCGGCTATCGTTTTCGACGTCGGATTCATCTGCTGTCTGCGCCTCCTTTCGGGAACTTCGGGTTGTGTGGGATCGGCCGATGAGCTGGATCAGGGGCGGTGACCAGCCAATGCATGGGCGCGCGGTGGCGTCGGCGGGACGGAGCTCACCTTGAGGAATTGCTGTCGGTGTTGCGTGAAGCCGTGTCGGTCGGCGAAGAGGTCTTCGGCCATGTTCACCAGTTCGGCGGCTTCGTACGCGTCGACGGGTTGGGTGAGCCCGGATTGGCGATCAGCTTTGCGGCGCTGGGTTTCTCGGTGCACGTGTGGTTCGGCGTATCGGCGTGACAAGGTGTCGAGCCAATAGTCGAACTCGTTGTTGTCATCGGGGCCGATGCCGTCGAGTAGCCCGATCTCGCGGGCAGTCACGGTGTCGAGCGCGGTACCGTGTTCCAGCAGTATCTCGGCGCCCCGGGGGCCGACACGATGTGGGAGGGTGAGGGTGTGCAGCTCTGAACCGGTCAACCCCATCGGCCGGTAAGCCGGCGACAGGGTTGCTCGACGACGGGCCACGACCACGTCCGCCGCCAACGGCAGCATCGCACCACCGGCACCGGCGTTGCCGGTGATCGCCGCGATCGTGACCTGCGGGCAGTCCCACAGTGCCCGGCACGCCCGGTTGATCGCCTTGATGTTCTCCCACCCCTCCAAGGCGGGATTCTGTGCGAGTTCGATAGCGCCCAAATGGATTCCGGTCAGGAAGAAGTGCCCGACGCCGCCGCGTAGCACCAGCACATCGGTGTCCTGCTCGCTCGCGACGTGCAGCGCCGCGGTGAGGCGATCGCATTGCTCGGTGGTCAGGGCGCCGTTGTAGGCGGTCACGGTGAGCGTGCCGATCCCACCGTCACGGCGGTACACGATGTCGTGTCTGTCGAAGCCTTGCCGCACTGCAACACTGTCGAGCCCGACCCCGAGACGGGCGAGCACACTGGCGGCCGGTCCTTTGCAGGTCGTTACGGTCTCCGACCGCGCACGTAGGTGCCCCACCCAGATCGTTCCCTGGGCGCCGCAAGCGATTTCGATGCCGTGGTGTCGGCGGCCGGTGATCATTCCGGGTTCGGCCGCCACCCCGCTGCGTCCGGGATGGGCGTCGTAGAGGTGGACGGTGTGACCGGCGAGTTCGGCCCGCAGACCGGGGGCGCCGTCCGCGGCGTCGATGCGGGCCAGGATCGTGGCCGCGGGCGCGGTCCAGGGCACGTGGCGATCCCGCTGCCGCATCGGCGCGCGAGTCCGGGCGTCGGGTACCGGTCGCGGCGCGTCGGCTTGGTCGACCGGAACGAATTCGGGGTCCTCGGCGTGCGCGGCCGTCTCGAGGATACATTCGACGGCGGCGTCGGCGATGGCCGTGTTGTAGAGCAGCGACTTTCGCTGCGGATACTCGACCTCGACCGCACGCCACGCCCATACCGGGCCCGTGTCCATCTCGGCGACCGCGCCGATTGCGGTCACGCCCCACCGGGTCCGGCCCTCGGTCAGCGCCCATTCCAGGCTGCTGGGCCCTCGGTCACCGACCGGGCCGGGATGGATGATCACCACACGGTGGTGCTCGTAGATCCGGGCCGGGACCGCAGCGGTCAAGAACGGGCAGATAATTATGTCGAAGTCCCCGTCCGCGACCGCGTCATCCATCGCGGCGGCGTCGGCGACGATGGCGGTACGTACATGGTGGCCGCCGAAGCGCAACGCGAGTTGAGCGCGTTGGGTCAGCCCGTTGCGGGCACTCGACATCAACAGGATGCGTTGGGGCATAACGATTTCTCCTCGTGAGGCTGGCCTTGTTCACATTGCGTGGACGGTCCCGAAGTGGTGACGGAGCGTGATTCGTTCGTTCTCGCGGTTGCGAGCAGGGCGGGTGGGGCGAACAGGCAAGGTGGTGGGTCCGCTGCGGCCGTGGAACCGCGCAGATTCCTCGATATCGGTTCCATCGGCGTAGGTGGTCACTGCCCGGCCCCGCCGGAAACGGTCAGATTTTGGAAGCGACGATTTGTGTTGTGGATGTCGGTTTTCCGCTCCGACGCCGTAAATTCCATGCGGAAGGGAATTCCGGGTTCGGCGGCTTCCCCGGTCTTCAGCAGGAAGCACCCGGTCCCGGGCGGGGTTTCGCGACGTGAGGGGTCAAGGTCGTCGTCGGTGGGTGGGCGTGGTGCGGCCCAGGAGGTGACCAGGAGTTTTTCGGTGTCGGTGATACCTACTGCGGTACGGAGGCGGTTGATTTCTTCCGGGCCGACGGGGCCGATGATCTTGGCGCGGGCGCGTTCGAAGAACCCGAGCGCTTTGGCTTGCGCTGCTGGGGAGTCGAAGGCGGCGAGGTCCTTGATCGTGTGCGAGCACATGATCAGCCCGGTGCCCAGGGTGCGGTTGAGGCGGGTCAGCGCGTCGACGCGGTCGACCATGAATTCACCGACCCCGAGCACGCGCCAGATCTCGTCCATGACGACCTCGAAGGTGCGCGGCGGCTGCAATCCGGCGTCGGAGAGCGCGTGTGCGGCGGCGACGGCACCGAAACCCTCCGACCAGCAGACCATCAACACCGCGGCGAGGAGTTTGGTGTCTCCCTCGGGGATCCGGGACACGTCCACACACACCGCTGGGCTGTCGAGGTTCAGGCGAGTGCTGGTGGGGCCGTTGAAGATCGCCCCGAACGGACCCTCCACCAGCGCGCGTAGTGAGCGCCGCAGGGTTTTGGTGCTGGCACGGTAGGTGATCGTGTCGTCTTCCTCGGCGAAGCGCCGTAGCCGGTCACCGCCGGTGGAGATCACTTCGAGGAGGTCTTGCAGCAGTGGGGGCTGCTCGTAGCTGAACCCGCTGTCCGGGCCGTACAGCTCCCGCAGCCCGGCGGCGATCAAGACTTCTTCGTAGTCCGCGATCCGTGATCCGCGTACGAGTTCGATCAGTCCGGCGACCACGTTGATCTGACCTGCCTCGACCCGGGCAGCGACCTGGCGGCGCTGGTCGGGATCGGTGAGCCGGTCGACGATCGCCCCGAGCGCGCCGACATCGAGCGGGTTCACGGTGCCGTGTCCGTAGCCGACATCGACGACCTGTCCGCCGAGGCGCTGCACGAGATCTCGGTAGTCGGGTTTGGTGTCGCCCATGCACAGCACCGTCTCGCCCGCCGCGACGGCGCCGGTCACCATGCGTCGGATCAGGCTGGATTTGCCGAATCCGTTGAGGGCCAGCACGAACGCGATCGGGGCGGTGATGAATCCTTTGAGGAACCAGGACATCGGGTCGAAATGCACCGGTGCGCCGGTGATGTAGTGCGATCCGACCGGGGTGCCGACCGTCGGGGCGCTGGCACCGACCGCGAAGGGCCACAGCCCGACGACTTGTGCCGTGGTGGCACGCCATTCCGGGGTCGCGGGCACGACAGAGGCGCGCCCGCCGCCCGGCCCGCGATAGCCGCGATCGGTGAGCTCGACGGACGATCGGTCGAAGCCATCCCCCGCACCACCGGTGTCGGTGCGGCGGGCGACTGTGGCCCGACGATGATCATCGGACGATATCGCCGCCCTGGCTCGCCAACCACGCAGTCCGGGCCGGGCCGCGGCGGCCTCTGTCGCTGCCCGTGCGGAGGCGGTCAGCACACGTACTCCCGCGATCGTCTCGGTCCGTGTGCTGCGGTGCGGGTTCTTGTCTGTGGTCATGCGGTCACCCGCTTGGAGATGGAGGTGTGTTCGGGCAGGACCAGCCCGATGCCCAAGCTCGCGGCGAATGCGGCGGCTTGGGAGCCGTAGCAGCGGCGCACGCTCAGCCGCGACGCCGCGCTCATCGCTTTGACCGACGCCTCGATCCCCGGCAGATCCCCGTCGAGGTGATCGGTCACGGTCACCAACACCCCGAACCGGGTCAACCCCGCACCACGGGCTTGTTCCTCCCGGGCGGCTTGGGTGTTGCCGACCCGGATCCGGGCCGAGGCGCTGGCGATACCTCGTTCGGTCTGCTCCGCGGCGACCGCGTCGCGGAAGTCGGAATCGACCAACGAGGTCGCCTCCGCGGCCGAGTGCAAGCGATAGACGATCGCGACCCGTTTACGGGGGACATCCGCGCGGGGACGGAGGAGTTCTTCCAGGACTGTTTCCATGACCGCCCCCCGGGGGGCGGCGTCCATTTCCCAGGTGATCGAACGCGCACCGTCGTGCAGGTAGTGATCCCACCCGTCCACATGGGCAATCGGGCCGACCGAATCCCAGGACTGCGTCTGCACCAGTTGCGCACCCGCTGCCTCCACGTCGCGTTGGGAGGCGAGGTCGTAGCGGGTGCGGACCAGCGCCAGGACTTCCCAGGCTTGAAGGGGTGTGGCGGGTAGGCCAGCGCGGGCCAGCTGCGATAGGACACCTTGGAGGCGTTGCCCGATCTCGCGGGCTTGTTCGGCTTCGTCGCGGCGAACGCGGCCTTTGCCGATCGCGCGGTAGGTGATCGCGATCCGCGCCTCGATCCGCACCCCGACCCCACCGATATCGGCAGCGGCCTCGGCCATCACCGCCCGCGCGAACTCCGGTGCGTCTGGGCGAACGAGGCGGGTGACTTCTCGGGATTGTTTGAGGCGGGTTTCGACGACGTTGTCCAGTACCGCGGTCACCGCGACCACTTCCCCGCCACGGCTCTGGGTCGCCAGGAACTGCCCGTAACCTTCCACCCACGCATCGATCTGGGACTGATCGACCAATTCCTTGCCGCGCGGGATCACCCGCAGCACAACCGTGTAGTGATCCGAACGGCGAATATGCAGCATCCCGAAACGGCGACCACCAGCGGTCTCGTACTCACTGAGCCGCGAATCCGCCAACAGGCCAGGCAATTTCGAGATACCAGGTATGCGAGCGAACCGGCCCGAGCGATACAGATGCTCACCACGCGACCGCGCGGCAGCGAACTGGACACGCAGCAGCGCCAGTTCCCAGCCGGTGCGGCCGTTGACGGTGATCGCCAACGGGGTGAACACCGCTGCGGCGGCCACGATCAACCCGGCAGCGGTGGTCAGGGAGCGGGTGAGCATGAACCCGGCCATCACCATGATCACCAACCCGAGCCCGAGCATCGACACACCCCAGGTCAGCCCGAAGAACCCGGCCGAGCGCGGACGTTCCCACCGCCCATACATGCGCGCGGTCATCGCCGCACCTCCCCCGGGCTCACCGAATCCGCGTTCCAACCACCCTCAGCTGCATCGGCGGTCTGGGCCTCGACAGCGGAAACAGCCTGTGTGCCTGCATCTTTGACTGCTTGGGCCGCCATCATCGCCGCACCGGCCACACCACCAGCAGCACCGGAAGCGCCACCGGCCTCACCACCAGAGCTCGGAGCAGCGCCGGAGCCCTCCGAGGTCTTGCCCGCCGCCGAACTGGACCTGGCAGTACCGCCACCGCCGCTGGCACTGGCACCGTTGCCGCCTCCCGTGTCAGCGCTCGCGCCGCCGCCCGGCGAACCTCCGTCGGATCCGCCGCTACCTCCGCCCATCGGACGACCGCCCCCGCCAC
>NZ_JAFMPL010000160.1:0-11857 GCF_019038455.1 Nocardia noduli | reverse complement strand
GGGCTCGGAGATGTGTATAAGGGACAGGGTCGGTGACGATCTCCTCGGGGGTCAGGGCGAGGACCGGGGGGAGGCGCAGGATGTAGCGGCACAGGGCGAGGCCGAGGAGTTGGGTCGCGATGAGGCCGCTGCGGCGGGGGGCGTCGGTCGGGTCGCCGACGCGCAGGACGGCGGGGGTGACCTGGTCGGCGAATACCGCGCGCGCCCGGTCTGCGACGGAGTCGTCGGTGATGGCGGTGCGCAGCAGCGTCAGCATGACCTCGTTGCCCGGCGATTCCTCCCAGACGCCGAGGAAACGGCGGATCAGCAACTCCCCCATGCCGTCCGGGTCGACGCCCGAGAGGTCGGGCAGGTCGAGGCTGATCTCGACGGCGGCCGCGAACAGACCCTCCTTGTTGCCGAAGTAGCGCATCACCATGGACGGATCGATGGCGGCGTCGGCCGCGATGGCACGCACCGTGGCCTTGCGGTACCCCTCGGCGGCGAAGCGGGCGCGCGCCGCGTCCAGGATCGCGGCGCGGGTCGCGTCCGAGCGGCGCGCGGGGAGCTGGTCTGCGTCGACTGTCATGCCAACGATTGTAGGCCAACAAGTGTTGACTTATCGAGCCGCCCGGCGTTACGGTTATGCCAACAAGCGTTGGCCTACAGCCGTTGACCTAGGAGTCGTCATGACAACCACCCCGCTGCCGCAATCCGCCGATATCGTCATCGTCGGCGCGGGACCGGCCGGACTCACCGCCGCGATCATGCTGGCCGACGCCGGTGCCGACGTCGTCGTACTCGACCGACTGAGCGAGGGCGCCAACACCTCCCGCGCCGCGGTCGTGCACGCGAGAACCCTCGAGGTGCTGGACGAACTCGGCATCGCCGACGAGCTGATCGACCGCGGCATAAAGGTCCCCCGGCTCATCGTGCGCGACCGCGCCCGCACCCTCGCCGCCATCGATTTCGACGGACTCCCCACCAGGTACCCCTTCACCCTGATGGCCCCGCAGGAGGTCACCGAGGCGATACTGCTGGCCCGCCTGCGCAAGGCCGGGGGCGATGTCCGCAGGCCCTACCGGGTCACCCGGATCACCGACGACGACACCGGCGTGACCGTCGAATACCTGGACGGCACGGACACCGCGGGAACCATGCGCGCCGGATACGTCATCGGCGCGGACGGTATGCACAGCCTCGTCAGGGAGCAGGCCGGGATCGGCTTCACCGGCGACACCTATCCGACCTCGTTCGTCCTGGCCGATGTCCGCATGGACTGGCCCGTCGCCAGAAACGAGGTGGCGCTGCATCTCTCACCCGACGGCGTCACGGTGGTCGCTCCGCTGCCGGACGACGAGACCCCGGACAGGTACCGGGTGGTCGCCTCGCTCGACGACGCGCCGGAACATCCCTCGGTCGGCGATATCCAGGCGATACTCGACGCGCGCGGCCCCGGCGGTGCGGTGAAAGTGACCGAGGTGCTGTGGGGTTCACGTTTCCGGATCCACCACCGCGTCGCCGACCACTACCGCGCGGGCCGCGTCCTGCTCGCGGGCGACGCCGCCCACGTGCACAGCCCGGCGGGTGGCCAGGGCATGAATACCGGCATCCAGGACGCGGCCGTCCTGGGCGGACTACTGGCCAGGGTGCTCGCGGGTGAGCCCAAGACGCTGCTCGACACCTACGAGACCACCCGTCGCCCGGTGGCGAAGGACGTGGTCGCTTTCACCGATCTGATGACGAGGACGGGCACCCTGCGCGGTCGCCCGGCACGCCTGATCCGCAACACCGCGCTCTCGACGCTGACCCGAATCCCCGCCGTGCGCCACAAGCTGGCCTTCCGGCTCGCCGAACTCGCCTATCGCTGAGCCGAATCCGGTCGGGATCGGCCCGCCCCATCGGCGGGCCGATCCCTTCTGGCCGAACGCGGGCTCCCTCGTGCCCTGATATCCGGCCCCCGTGTGTGCCCGGCCGCCGGCACGGCCGGGCACACACGGAGTCCAGCGGGCCGCGCGAGTGACGTCGCACCGAGGGCGTCGCCCCGGCGGTCGCCTCGATCATCGCGGCCTCATTTATTTTCAGGTGAACCTATTTCGTACGGTGATGATCCAACGACAGTGATGTCTCCACCGTGAAACCACAGTGTGAACTTCCGATTACGGCGCACCACCGCACTCACCCCCGCTGTACGCCCGGGTACCGGAGGCCCCCGATGTCGAGGCCCCTGATCAGGACATCAGCTCGGCGAGCACACTGAATTCGAGTTCGTTGGCGTCCGCCAGGAAAACCGGCTGGGTGGTGTGCGACCCGCGCACCCTGACCTCGCCGCGCGGACCGTCGTAGCTGACCCGCCCCGCGTGCCGCTCGATCGCGCGCACGTCCAGACTGCGCGCCGCCTCGGCCAGCGAGGCGAACAGAAGCAGTCCCTCGTAACAGGATTCGCCGATATTGTTCAGCGCGGGCGCGAACGTCCCGTACCTGGCGACGTACCGGCTGCCGAAATCCATCCCACCGGGGGAGATCACGCTCTCGAAATAGCCCGAAGCCGTATAAAGTCCGCGCGAACTGTCCGGCCCGCCCGCGTACAGCACATCCTCACCGATCATCATGCTCAGCCGAATCCGGCCGTCATCGAGTCCGGCTCGCGCGAAAGCGCTGTTGAATGCGGCTCCGTCGGCGCCGACCATGAGCAGCAACACCCCCTGGGCGGGCGAGTTCCCGATCAGTTCCAGCAGCGGCGCGAAATCCCGGCCGCCGAGCGGGACGAACCCCTCGCCGACGATGTCGATATCGGTGTTCGCGACGTATTCCCTTGTCGCCCTGACCGTCTCACGCGGCCACACGTAGTCGTTGCCGATCACGCACCAGCTGCGGACGCCGAATTCCGAACGCATCCAGCGCAACGCGGGGAACAGTTGCTGTTCGGGAGTCTCGCCGATCATGTAGACGCCGTCGGCGTCCTCCCCACCCTCGTAGAAGGTGGTGTACACGTAGGGGACCCGGCCCGCGGTATGCGGGGTGATCACCTTGCGCGCGGTGGACAGATGCCAGCCGACGACGCCGTCTACCTGGCCCAGACTCACCATCCGGTCGATGCGAGCCGACAGTTCCGGCAGCGGGGCCCCGGCGTCGACCGGATGCAGGCGCACCGGGCGACCGAGGATGCCGCCCATGGCGTTGATGTCCTCGGCGGCCAGCGTGGCACACGCCTCCGACGAAGGCCCGAACATGCCCGCGGGTCCGCTCAGCGGAATCACAAGTGCGATATCGACGCTCGTCCGCCTGCCACGTGAAGCCGAGGCCGCCATGGAATATCACCGCCGCATATATAGTGCTGACGTGGACGATAGCACCGCCCCCGCCGCACTGGAGGAGTTGGCACGGCTCATACGCCAGGCGTCACAGGAACTGGATCGCGCGATCGCGACCCGCCTGGGCGAATCCTCGGTCGGTCGTTGGCATGTCCTCACCGCGGTCACCTCGGGTGACGGCAGGTCCATGTCGCAGCTCGCCGAGGCGACGCTGTGCACCGGCGCCAGCCTCACCCGCCTGATCGACGCGATGATCGCCGACAATCTCGTACTGCGCCGAGTCGATGACACCGACCGTCGCCGGGTTCTCGTATTCCCCACCCGCCGTGGCGAACTCGCGTTCGCGGCGATGACGGAAGCGCTCGCGTCCAGCGGCCTGGACCGCGTCGCCGCCGATCGCGGCAAGGTGACCAGATCCCTGAGCGCGCTCGTGGACCGCCTACACGCGACCGAACAGGCTCACACCTGACCCGAACGCATCGCGGCGAAGCGATCCTCGGCGAAATCGACCTGCCGTTCGGCGTTGGCCAGCGCCGTCACCACGCAGGTGCCGAAGGAACCGGCGCGGTCGAACAGCGTCGCGCTACCCACCGCGATCCCGTCCAGACTCAGATGGCTGTCCGCCTCGACACCGATCGCGGTGCCCTGGACGGCCCTGGTCAACGCCATGGTCAGATCCGCGTTGATGAAGCCGACCCCCGCGCTGCCCCAGTTGGTCATCAGACTCGCCGACTCCCCGATCGTCGCGGCCGCGGCGAAGGCGGACGCGGGCCGACCCAGAACCACCGGCACCGGCGTCTGCCAGCAGCGCTTGCGGCTGCCGTTCTGGTGTTCGACCAGTTCGTGCGTCCAGCCGTCGGGATGTCCGTCGCTGCCCCACAGCGGCATCCCCGTGGCGCCGAGTAGTTCGGCGGGCGGCGGCGCGGGAACGTCCCCACGTGTCCACAGGTCGCCCGGAGGCTGCTCCGAACGTCGCAGGAACACCGCCGAGGCCCGCGCCACCGTCACCTCGTCCTGGACGAGTTCGGCATCGGCGACCCGGATCCTGTTGCCCGAGCGGACCACCGTCGTGCGCACCGACACCGAACGGCGCGCAGTGAGCCGGAACAGATCGACGGTGAGCCGCGCCGGCGTGAACCCGTCGGGGCAGTGCTCGATCTCGAGCGAACGCGCCAGCAATCCACAGACCGCGGGCCCGTTGACCGAATCCGGCGACCACGCGCCCGCCGCCAACGGCAGCGGGTCGAATCCGAGCGCGGTCTCCCGGAAGAACGCGAGCGGGATGTTCCCGGGTGGGAGGGAGTTCTGTGGGGGTGTCACTGGAAACCTTGCTCCGTGCGGGGATGGGTTTCCGATTATTACTTGGCGCTCGCCTCGGCATGATCGTCGGCCGGGCGGATCTCGGTCTGTTCCTTGGCCCAGCGGTAGTCGGGCTTGCCCGCGGGAGAACGTTTGATCTCCTCGACGAACCACAGGCTGCGCGGCAATTTGTAGGCCGAGATCTCCTGGCTCAGCATGGGGCGCAATTCCTCCAGCGAGGGGCGTTGCTCGCCGCGACACTGCACCACGGCCACCACCCGCTGGCCCCAGCGCTCGTCGGGGACGCCGACGACGAGCGCGTCGAAGATCTGCGGATGCGCCTTGAGCGCGCCCTCGACCTCCTCCGGGTAGATCTTCTCGCCGCCGCTGTTGATACTCACCGAACCGCGACCGAGCATCGTGACCGCGCCGTCCTCCTCGACCCGGGCGTAATCGCCGGGAATCGAGTAGCGCACGCCGTTGAACTCCTTGAACGTCGCCTTGGTCTTGACCTCGTCGTTGTAGTACCCGAGCGGGATATGCCCCCTGCGGGCCAGGAAACCGATCTGACCGGAACCGGGCACCACCGGATTGCCGTCGTCGTCGAGCACCTCGGTGGAGGCGTCGATCTTCACCCTGGGGCCGCCGGTGTGGGTGGCGCCCTTGGTCGCGATCGACAGGCCGCCGAAACCGGTTTCCGACGAGCCGATCGAATCGGTGATCATGGTGCTCGGCAGCAGTTCGATGAACTGGTCCTTGAGCGTCGGGGAGAACAGCGCCGCGCTGCTCGCCATCGCCCACAGCGTCGCGTGCGCGTACGGAGCGCCGTTTTCCGGATTTCCGGCCTGCAACGCGTCGAGCATGGGCCGCGCCATCGCGTCACCGGTGATGAAGATCAGGTTCACGGTGTGGCGGTCGATGGCCTGCCACACTCCGTGCCCGCTGAATTCGGGCAGCATGATGGTCTTGCCGCCGTCGAAGAGTCCGTGGAACACCGCCGACTGCGATCCGCCGTGGATCAGCGGCGGAATCGGGTAGCGCACCATCTGCTGATTACCCGCGCCGACCTTGGCCTGCTGCCATTCGTCCTGCACCACTTCGCCGGTCACGAAGTTGATGCCGCCGCCGAGCACGCGCCACCAGTCCTCCTGCCGCCACATGACGCCCTTGGGCAGGCCGGTGGTGCCGCCGGTGTAGATCATGAAGATGTCGTCGGGGGAACGCTCGCCGAAATCGCGCTCGCCCGACGAGGCCGCGAGCACCGCGTCGTAATCGATCGAATCCGCTGCGGTCGCGACGGTGCCGGTCGTATCGTCGTCCACAACGACGACGGTCTTCAACTTCGGGGTGTTCGGGCGTACGGAGGCCACGCGGTCGCTGTAGCGGCGCTCGTGGATCAGCGCGACCATATCCGAGTTGTCGAAGATGTACTGCAACTCGTTCTCGACGTATCGGAAGTTGACGTTGATCAGGACGGCCCTGGCCTTGAACACCGCGACCATGGTCTCGACGGCCTCGATGGTGTTCCGCGAGTAGAGGCCGACCTTGTCCCCCGGCCGAACCCCTTGTTCTTGCAGGTAATGGGCCAGTTTGTTGGCTCTCTCCTCCAACTGCGCGTACGTCACCTCACGGGTGTCGTCGACCAGGGCGACGCGATCCGGCATGAGGTCGATGGCGTGTTCGACAAGGTCCGCTATGTTGTGGCTCACAAGCTAAAAATAGAACGTGTTACTGTTCCTGACAAGGCTGATTTTGCCCGCACCGGGCCGAATCCGCCGACTTGCCATCCCCGGCTAGAAAGTCAGGAGAAATCCCGATGCCGCACTGCCTCGTCGAGAAGCGCGACCACGTTCTCATCGTCACCCTGAATCGGCCGGAGGCACGTAACGCGCTCTCCGGCGAAATGCTCGCGATCATGCGCGACGCGTGGGACCAGGTCGACGACGATCCCGACATCCGGGTGGCCATCCTGACCGGCGCGGGCGGCGCGTTCTGCTCCGGCGCCGACCTCAAGGCCATGACCACCTCGCATCCCGGTGACGCGTTCAAAGGCGGCGGCTGGGATCTGTCCAAGATCGACGCGCTGCTCAAGGGCCGCAGGCTCACCAAACCGCTGATCGCCGCGGTCGAGGGCGCGGCCATCGCGGGCGGCACCGAGATCCTCCAGGGCACCGATATCCGCGTGGCGGGCGAGAGTGCCAAATTCGGCGTGTCCGAAGCACGCTGGGGACTGTTCCCGCTCGGCGGCTCGGCCGTGCGCCTGGTCCGCCAGATCCCCTACACCATCGCCGCGGAAATCCTGCTGACCGGCAGACATCTCAGCGCCGCCGAGGCCAAGGAGATCGGCCTGATCGGTCACGTGGTCCCCGACGGCACCGCCCTGGACAAAGCGCTGGAGATCGCCGCACAGATCACGGCCAACGGCCCCCTCGCCGTACAGGCCATCCTGCGCACCATTCGCGACACCGAGGGTATGCACGAAGAGGAAGCCTTCAAGATCGACGCCGAACTCGGTGCCGCCGTATTCAAATCGGCCGACGCCAAAGAAGGCCCGAAGGCATTCGCCGAGAAGCGCAAGGCGAACTTCACCGGAAGTTGAGATAGCGGCGGCCCCGGGGCCGCCGCGTCATCCCTTCATCCAGAACGGTTCCCACTGGTGACCGTCGGGGTCGATGAAGGTGCGGCCGTGCATGCCGACCTGCGCCTCCTGCGCGCGCTTGTCCTCGTTGACCTCTTCGATCGCACCCGCGCCGACGGCGGCCTCGGTGACGCTGTCCACTTCGGCGGCACTCGACAGCGACAGCGCGTAGGCAGCGCCGATCGCGGCGACGGTATCCGCGATCGGCCGTTTGGTGAAGGTCGGGAAGAATTCCTTCGTCAGCAGCATCAGGCAGATGTTGTCGTCGACGACGATGCACGCGGCGTTCTCGTCGGTGAAGTCCTGGTTGACCTTCCAGCCGAGCGCCTCGTAGAAATTCTTCGACCGGGTCAGGTCGGCCACGGGGAGATTGAGGAAGATCATCCTGCTGCTCATCGTCTTGTCCTCTCGAGCACATCGGCGGGTTCACCGGTACAGACGAGACGGCGGCGGGAAACTCATCGCGACGCGCGGGATCGTGACGCCCGACACCGCTCGCTGTCGGGCACCCTGGACAAGCCCGATCACCTACGCCGCTGGTAGCGGGAATTCGGGCCTGTGATCTGTCGGACCCCTGTGGCATGGTGACATCCATGACCGACTCGTCCGGCCCGTCCACCACCCTCGACGACGCACTGAAGTCGTTCGAGGGGCACCGGCGGGAGCTGTGCGCCTACGCCTACCGCATGCTCGGATCGTCCTTCGAGGCCGAGGACGCGGTGCAGGAGGCCTTCACCCGCGCCTGGAAGTCCTACGCCTCGTTCGAGGGCCGCGCGAGCCTACGGTCCTGGCTGTACAAGATCACGACCAATGTCTGCCTCGACATGCTCGACGGTCCGCAGCGCAGGGCGCGGCCGATGGACCTCAACGGGCCGTCGCGCCCGGATTCGCCGCTGCCCGCCCCGCAGCCGGATTACGTCTGGATCGAGCCGATCCCCGACGGTCTCGCCTTCGGCGCCGACCCGGCCGAACACGCGTCGACCAAGGACACGCTGCGGCTGGCTTTCGTCGCCGCCTGTCAGCACCTGCCCGCCACCCAGCGCGCGATCCTCATCATGCGCGAGGTGCTGCGGTTCTCGGCCAGCGAAACCGCCGAAGCCCTCACCATGTCCCCCGCCTCGGTGAACAGCGCGTTGCAACGTGCCAGGGCCACCATGTCGAAGGTGCAGCCCACCGTCACAGACGATTACGACGAGTCCGACGAGAATCAGCGCAAACTGATCAACGATTTCGTCTCCGCCTTCGAGGCCTACGACATGGACACTCTCACCACGCTGCTGAAAGCCGATGTGGCCCTGTCCATGCCGCCGTTCGATCTCTGGATCTCCGGCCCCGACAATGTCGCGGCCTTCATGCTCGGCACCGGAAGCGCCTGCGAGGGTTCCAAACTCATCCGCCTGGAAGGCGCGAACGGCCACGTCGCCTTCGGCCACTACAAGCCGACCGAAGAACCCGGCGTCTACAGCCCCTGGTCGATCACCATCCTGGAACTGGAAGGCGACACCATCGCCGGCCTGAACTTCTTCCTCGACACCGACAAACTGTTCCCCCTCTTCGACCTCCCCCTGGAATTGCGCGACCCCGTCACGCAATCCTGAGAACGGGAGGGGCACTCCCACCACACCGGGCGCGCCCGTTTCGCGGCCCGTCCTGCGTCCGAACGATCAACACCCAGCCACCACAGGCGCGAGTCCTACCAGCGCCCCATTCGCGGCCCATCCCGCGTCCGAACGATCAACACCCAGCCACCACAGGCGCGAGTCCTACGAGCGCCCTGTTCGCGGCCCGTCTCGCGTCCGAGCGGTCGAAGCGCATGCGACGAAGTCGCGAGTCTCGACCGCTCGGACGCGAGACATAAGGGGCCGCGAACCCGCGGCCCCGGCCGCCAAAATTACCGCCATCAATACAGTTCGCGCAGTTTGCGTTTGTACAGCTTTCCGTTCGGGTCGCGGGGCAGTTCCGGCAGGTAGTCCACCGATTTCGGGATCTTGTATTTCGCGAGCTGGGTCGCGGCGAAGGCGAGGAGTTCGGCGGTGAGTTCGTCGTCGCCGTCGATACCTTCGGCGGGTTGCACGACGGCTTTGACCTCTTGGCCCCAATCCTCGTGCGGGATTCCGAATACCGCGACGTCGACGACCTTCGGGTGGGTGATGAGTACGGTTTCCACTTCGGCCGGGTAGATGTTGACCCCGCCGGACAGGATCAGGTCGGAGCGCCGGTCGTGCAGGTAGAGGTAGCCGTCGCTGTCGAGGTGGCCGATATCGCCGACCGTGAACAGGTCGCCGACCCGGGATTCCTCGGTCTTCTCCTTGGCGTGGTGGTATTCGAAGCTGGACGCGCCCATCCTCATGTAGACGAGTCCCGGTTCGCCCACGGGCACTTCGGTGCCGTCCTCTTCGCTGAGCACCTTGATGACCGACCACGGCCAGGCTTTGCCGACCGAGCCGGGTTTGCGCAGCCAGTCGGTGCCGTTGATGACGGTGCCGCCGCCTTCGGTGGCCGCGTAGTACTCGGTGACGGTGGGTCCCCACCATTCGAGCATCTGCCGTTTGGTCTCCTGTGGGCACGGCGCGGCGCCGTGCACCATGCTGCGCAGTGAGGAGACGTCGTATTTGGCGCGCACCGCGTCGGGCAGGGCGAGCAGCCGGTGGAATTGGGTCGGGACCATGTGGCTGTGGGTGACCCGATGTTTGTCGATCAGGCGCAGCATGTCTTCGGCGTCCCACCGGTCCATCAGGACGAGGGTGTGTCCCAACTGGATGGAGATGGTCGCGAAGTTGAGGACGGCGGTGTGGTAGAGCGGTGATCCGCAGATGTGGACGTGATCGTCGTAGGCGCCCAGTTCGAACAGGCCGAAGAAGGCGGTGGTGTGGGGCGGAACCACATCCGGGTCGGCGCCGGTGAGCGGGCGGCGGACGCCTTTGGGGCGGCCGGTGGTGCCGGAGGTGTAGAGCATCGGTCCGCCGGTGCTGCGGTTGTCCGGCCGTCCGGATTCGGCCGCGCCGAGTTCGGATACCGGTGCGAAGCCGTCGATTTCGCCGACCGCGAAACGCGCCGTGGCGGGCAGTCCCGCTTCGTCCGCGGCCGCGACCGCCGCCGCGGCGAAACGGTCGCTGGCGAAGAACGCCTTGGCTTCGCTGTCCTGGAGGATGTAGGCGACCTCGGGGCCGGTGAGATGCCAGTTCACCGCGACGATGTACAGCCCGGCCTCGTAGGCCGCGAAGTAGGTGGCGATCGCTTCGACGCTGTTGTGCACCATGCTGACCAGAACGTCGCCGGTTTCCAGGCCGAGGTCACGCAGGCCGGTGGCGTATCGGTCGGCGAGGGTGGCCAGTTCCCGGTAGGTCACCTCCCGGCCGAGCGGATCGACCATGGCGATCCGGTCCGGTTCGGCGTCCGCGATATTCCACAGACCGAGAATTTTCACTGGCTCCTGCACGGGGGAATCCTGGGGCGGCGGAGCCGACGGGGCTGGAGAGGCTGACACCCCATTGAATTTAGAACGTGTTCTACTAATCGACAAGGGGTGCGAGCCGATGCAATTGCTCGACGTCGGGAACCGACACCAGCATCATGGTCACACCGGCCGCCTCCCACACCTTCAATTGCTCCCTGACGTGTTCCTGATCGCCGATGATGGCCGTGTCGAGGATCAGTTCGTCCGGGACCAGCGCGGCGGCCTCGGCCTTCTTCCCGGACTGGAACAGTCTGCCGATCTCGTCGACCTCGCGGTCGTAGCCCATCCGCCGGTACACCTGGGCGTGGAAATTCAGCTCGGGCGCGCCCATGCCGCCGATGTAGAGGGCCATCACCCAGCGCATCCGTTCCAGTTCGCTCGCGGCGTCGTCGGTGATCACCACCTGGCAGCTGGCGGCGATCTCGAAGTCGTCGCGGGTACGCCGCGCGCCCGCCCGCGCGAACCCCTCGTCGAGCCAGTCGTTGTACATGTTCGCCAGCCGCGGCGCGTAGTAGATGGCGAGCCAGCCGTCCGCGATCTCCGCCGTCAGCGCGACGTTCTTCGGCCCTTCCGCACCCAGCCAGATCGGCAAATCCGCACGTAGCGGATGCACGATCGGCTTGAGCGGCTTACCGAGCCCCAGCGCTCCCTCCCCCGCGTACGGCAGCGGGTAGTGCGGACCGGAATTGGTGACCGGGGCTTCACGGGCCAGCACCTGACGGATGATGTCCACGTATTCGCGAGTGCGCTGCAACGGCTTGGCGAACGGCTGCCCGTACCACCCCTCGACCACCTGCGGACCCGAAACGCCGAGCCCCAGAACCGCACGCCCACCGCTGAGATGATCCAGCGTCAGCGCGTGCATCGCCGTCGCCGCCGGGGTCCGCGCCGACAACTGCACCACCGAGGTACCCAGCCGCACCCGCTCCGTCCTCGACCCCCACCAGGCCAGCGGACCGAAGGCGTCCGACCCCCAGGACTCGGCGGCGAACACCGCGTCGAATCCCGCCGCCTCCGCCGCGACGACGATCTCCCCCGCGTTCGCGGGCGGCTGCGCCATCCAGTACCCGAGTTGCAATCCGAACTTCATGATCAACCCCTTTCCGGTCAACTGCTTGCCAGCAGAATAAGAACCTGTTCTACTCGATATCGTGACTCAGGGGAATACCG
>NZ_JAFMPL010000015.1:0-121420 GCF_019038455.1 Nocardia noduli | reverse complement strand
GGGGCCGACTGCGCGGCGGGCGCCGGGGTGGGTTCCGGCTCGGGTTCGGGTTCCGGCTCGGGCGCTGCGGCCTCGGGCTCGGGGGAAGACTCGGCCGCGGGTGCTTCGCCGGCGTCGCTGATCACGCCGAGTTCACCGCCGACCTCGACAACGTCGTCTTCGGCGGCGACGATCTTCGACAGCACGCCCGCCACCGGCGACGGGATTTCGGTGTCGACCTTATCGGTGGAGACTTCGAGCAGCGGCTCGTCGACCTCGACCGTGTCTCCTTCCTGCTTCAGCCACCTGGTCACCGTTCCCTCGGTGACGCTCTCACCAAGAGCCGGCATCTGGACGGAGAAGGCCATGTCCGTTGACTCCTCTGACTGCTCGACGGGTTCTACAACAGTTGATCTCCGGCGGACCTCGCGCCGCGGGTCGCGGCGAAAGTCCGCAAGCCACCGACCATTCGGCGGCACCGGAGATCCGTGTGGTTCTTGTACCGCGATCCATCCTTGCACTCGATCGCGTGGCATGTAGCACAGGGCGTCCATCTGCCGCCCAGCTGGCAAGATGGAAAGACCGGTGGTGAGGTTTCCGCCGTGCCGTGAGGAGGTCGGCGTCGATGGGTTTGCTGGATCGTTTCCGTGGCGCTGTGACCGGGGGTAGAGGTACGGGGCATCGGGGGAGTGCGGGTAACGCGGATACTCGCTACCTGGCCGACTGGGTGCGCGCCCGCGAAGGGGTGGAGGGGTTCCTCGAACCCAAGACGACAGTGACCGATGTCACTGTCGTACTCGTCGCCTCCGACGGGGAATGGACCCGCCGGATCGTCGGCGAACGCGGGGCGCGGCGCTTGGCCTCGGATCTGCGGATCCCCGTCTACGACGTCGGCAAGACCGGCTATCCGCAACGGATGCGCGACCACGACGCGCGCAAGCGGATCGAGCGGCAGCGCGCCTTCGACGACGAACTGCGCGATCTCTGAGCCCGCGTGCTCGATCGGTGTCCGATCCCGACTCGACCGAGCGCGCGGCAATCCTTCGTCGTCCGGAGGCGCGTGGCCGCCGTCGCTGGAAATCCGACGTGTGCCCGGGCCGCGTGTGCCCGGGCGACCCGGCTATTCCGCCGCGATGTCCTCGATGACGGCGATCAAGGTCCGCACCGGAACCCCGGTACCGCCCTTGCCGACATAGCCGAAGGGCCCACCGGTGTTGTAGGCCGGACCCGCGACGTCGAGGTGGGCCCACTGCACGCCCTCGGGGACGAACTCCTTGAGGAACAGCGCGGCCGAGAGCATGCCGCCCCACCGATGTGGCGCGACATTGGCGAGATCGGCGACCTTGGAATTCAGGTCGGCTCGCAGTTCGGTGGGAAGCGGCATGGCCCACCCGTTCTCGCCGACCTCGCGGGAGATGCGGGCGACCCGGTCGCGGAAATCGTCGGTGCCCATGACGCCCGGGGTACGGGTGCCGAGCGCGACCAGTTGGGCGCCGGTGAGGGTGGCGACGTCGATGATGTACTCGGGGGAGTCCTCGCCCGCCCGCACGATGGCGTCGGCCAGGATCAGGCGGCCCTCGGCGTCGGTGTTGATCACTTCGACGGTGGTGCCGCCGTACTGGGTGAGCACGTCGCCCGGACGCTGCGCGGTGGAGGACGGCATGTTCTCGGCCATCGGGACGACGGCGGTCACCGTGATCGGCAGGCCGAGCCGCGCCGCGAGCAGGGTGGCCGCGATGACCGCCGCCGCTCCCGCCATATCCGAGGTCATGTTCTCCATGTTCTGCGCGGGCTTGATCGAGATACCGCCGGTGTCGAAGGTGACGCCCTTGCCGACCAGCGCGACCTTCTTGTCACCGCCCGCGTAGGTGAGCCGGACCAGCCGCGGCGGTCGCGACGAACCCTTGCCGACGCCGAGCACACCGCCGTAACCGCCCGCTTCCAGGGCGTTCTCGTCGAGGACCTCGACCTCCAGCCCCGCGGCCTCGGCGAGCGTCGCCGCGCGCGTGGCGAATTCGGCGGGGAACAGATGGCTCGGCGGGGTGTTGACGAAATCGCGCGCGGTGGCGACGGCTTCGGCGACCAGTTGCGCGCGCAGCAGTTCGGTGGTCCCGAATTCCGGTTCGGGGACGAGCAATTCGACCCGTACCACGGGACGCTCGTCCGGCTTCGGCGCGGATTTGCCGGATTTGAACGGGGTGAAGGTGTACGCGCCCAGGTAGAACCCTTCGGCGGCGGCCCCGAGATCGAGTCCGGACAGGGTGGTCACGACCAGTTCGGTGCCGCTGAGCGAGCGGGCCGCCACACCCGCCGAGCGACGGATCTGTTCCGCGTCGACCTTGTCGGGGGAGCCGAGCCCGACCGCGAGCACACTGGTCACGCCTTCCAGCCCGGCGGGAGCGGGGACCCGGGTGAGTTCTTCGGGTTTACCTTTGGCGCCGACCGCGCCGAGCTGATCCAGCAGCTCCGCGCGTATGTCGGCGCCGAGCACGTCACTGAACAAGTCGTCGGGCGCGATGGCCGGGCCGTTCTCCGAAGAGGTCAACCCGATGACGAGGACGTCGGTGTCCGGGCCGATTGTTTCGGTACGCGCCAGTTCCGGTCCGAGCGAGCGATCTGCAACAGCTGTCATTGGCACAGGTTATTCGGTTCGCTTCCGGTATCGCAGCGCGACGCCACCGAGTAGCGGGCCGAACGCCTGTCGAAACGAACGTCACCGACACGCCACGGTTTCCCTGTCGGCCGCCGCGAGCGCCGCCGCACGGGTTCGATCGCGTGGCGCCCCGATGGCGGTTCTGCGGCGGTTAAGCTCGCCGGGTGACCGAGACGAACCTGCTGCAAGGCCCGATCCGCGGAGTGCACGCCGAGTTGGGCGCGACTTTCGCGCCCTTCGGCGGGTGGGAGATGCCGGTGTCGTACGCGGGGACGGTCACCGAACACCAGGCGGTGCGCGCCGCGGTCGGTCTGTTCGACGTGAGTCATCTCGGCAAGGCGACCGTGCGCGGGTCGGGCGCGGCGGAATTCGTGAACTCCGCGCTGACCAACGATCTCGGCCGAATCCGGCCGGGTAAGGCCCAGTACACGCTGTGCTGCACCGAAGAGGGCGGCGTGATCGACGATCTGATCGCCTACTACGTCGGCGAGGACGAGATCTTCCTGGTGCCCAACGCGGCGAATACCGCGACCGTGGTCGCCGAATTGCGCAAGGCCGCGCCGCAGGGCGTCACGGTGACCGACGAACACCGCGATTTCGCCGTGTTCGCCGTGCAGGGCCCGAAATCGGCCGACGTGCTGACCGCGCTCGGACTGCCGACCGATCTCGAGTACATGGCCTACGCCGACGCCGAGTGGGACGGTCGCGCGGTCCGCGTGTGCCGCACCGGATACACCGGCGAGCACGGCTACGAACTGCTGCCGCGCTGGGACGATGCCGAGCCGCTGTTCCGCGCGCTGGTCGACGCGGTGCGCGCCGCGGGCGGTCAGCCCGCCGGACTCGGCGCGCGCGACACCCTACGCACCGAGATGGGTTATCCGCTGCACGGCCACGAACTGTCGACCGACATCACACCGGTGCAGGCGCGCTGCGGGTGGGCGGTCGGCTGGAAGAAGCCCGAATTCTGGGGCAAGGGGGCGCTGGAGGCCGAGAAGGCCGCGGGTCCGCGCCGAACCCTGGTGGGACTCAAGGCCATCGATCGCGGGGTATTGCGCCAGGGGCAGGAAGTGCTGCTGGACGGGGAACCGGTGGGCGAAACCACTTCGGGAACCTTCTCGCCCACCCTGAAGGTGGGTATCGCGCTGGCCCTCGTCGACACCGTGCGCGATCTGCTGCCCGATATCGAGGTAGAGGTGGACGTACGCGGGCGGCGGCTGCGCTGCTCGGTCGTCAAACCGCCGTTCGTCGAGACCCGCACCGCCTGAGGTCCTCCACCGATACCGCTCGGCGGTCGTTCCCGGCGACCGCCGTCGCCTCTACCGAGTCGTGACCAAGGCGGTAAACGCCGGGAAAAGGTGGCAGATAAGATCCATTCCATGACCGCTGCTGCACAGTTCACCCGTATCCCTCATCCTGCGCCCACCCCGGCGCAGCGGGTACAGGAGATTCTGGCGGCACCCGGATTCGGCCGGTTCTTCACCGACCACATGGTGTCGATCGATTACACCGAGGGCGAGGGGTGGAGCAACGCGCGGCTGGAGCCGTACGGATCGCTCGCGATGGACCCGTCGACCATGGTCTTCCACTACGGGCAGGCGATCTTCGAGGGACTCAAGGCCTACCGGCAGGCCGACGGCAGCGTCTCCTGTTTCCGGATCGATGCCAACGCCGCGCGTTTCCAGCGGTCCGCCCGCCGGATGGCGATGGCCGAACTGCCCGAGGAACTGTTCATCGAGTCGGTGCGCCAACTGCTGGAGGCCGACGGGAACTGGGTGCCGCAAGCGGGCGGCGAGGACTCGCTGTACCTGCGGCCGTTCATGTTCGCGACCGAGACGGGGCTCGGTGTGAAGCCCGCGGCCTCCTATAAATACCTGCTGCTCGGCTCCCCGGCGGGCGCGTACTTCCCGCGCGGGGTGAAGCCGGTGCGGGTGTGGCTGTCCACCGAATACGTGCGCGCGGCTCCCGGCGGCACCGGCGAGGCGAAGGTGGCCGGTAACTACGCGGCGTCGCTGCTCGCCCAGTCGCAGGCTTCGGAAAAGGGCTGCGACCAGGTGGTCTGGCTCGACGCCGTCGAACGCCGCTATGTCGAGGAGATGGGCACCAACAATCTGTTCTTCGTCTTCGGCTCGGGTTCGGAAGCCCGTCTGGTGACCCCGGAACTGTCCGGATCGCTGCTGCCCGGTATCACCCGCGATTCGCTGCTCACGCTGGCCGCCGACTCGGGTTATCCGGTGGAGGAGCGCAAGGTGTCGGTGGAGGAATGGCGCAAGGGCGCCGAATCCGGTGACATCTCCGAGGTGTTCGCCTGCGGCACCGCGGCGGTCATCACCCCGGTCGGCTGGGTCCGCTCCGCCGAGGGGGAGTTCACCATCGGCGGCGGCGAACCCGGCGAGGTGACGATGGCGCTGCGCGACACGCTCACGGGTATCCAGCGCGGCACCTTCGAAGATATCCACGGGTGGATGCGCGGAATGTGAGATCGGCCGGGCTGTCGGCCCGGCCGTCCCGGGTGTCGTTCCCCGGCTCGCTCAGCCGGGCATGAGCATCTGCCACTGCTCCAGGGTCTGCGGTCGCATGACGTAGTTGTTGTCCTTGATGCTGGACAGGGTGGCGCTGGGTTCCTGGGAGTACCAGTGGCCGGGGTAGACGACCGGGTCGCCGTCGAGGGCGGCCAGGTGGCGCAGGCTGCGGAACATCTCGTCGGAGTCGCCGCCGGGGAAATCGGTGCGCCCACAGCCGTCGACGAACAGCGTGTCGCCCGCGATGAGCCGGTTGTCGAACAGGAAGCACTGACTGCCGGGAGTGTGACCGGGGGTATGTAGTAACTCGATGTCGAAGGCGCCGACCGAGACCTTGTCACCGTGTTCGTGGCCGGTGAGCTCGCTGGGCGCGATCCCGGTGACATTGGCGACCCAGTCCAGCTCGTGGGCGTTCACGTGGACCGGCACGCTGACGGTTTCGAGGAGTTCGCGCACACCGCCGAGGGTGAAACCCATCATGGTCCCGCCGACGTGGTCGGGGTGGTGGTGGGTGGCGAGCACACCGGTGAGCCGCATACCGTCGCTCTCGGCGATCCCGGCCAGGTCGGAGGCCGCGTAGGCGGGGTCGATGACGACGGCTTCGCCGGTCTCCCGATCGCCGATCAGGTACGCGAAATTTCGCATCTGCGTCGCGATGGGGTCGCCGACGGCGTAGTCACGGCCGGACAGCAGCTGTCGGAAGTAGATGCGCTCGGAAGACATGCCGCTCACCTTATGTCCTGACCCAGACGGTTGGCATCTCGGTGCCGCAAACATTCCGTTGCCCGGTGCGCACGCGTCGCCGTCGCGCGGGGTGTGCGGCGAATTCGCTTGAGTCGAGCGCGAATACGGATTTCCGGTTCCGGCCGGGAGTATCGGTGGGTACCGACGGGGCGGTGACGAAGGCAACCGTCGCTCTGAACGGTCATAACCGGCGGTACGGGCCGTCGACGCGCCGACGGATGTGACAGGAGAGGGCACGGATGCCGCAGGGAACGCTGTGGCGTTCGTCGCTAGAGCGCGAGGGAGAACCCGATCGCGGATATTGCGACCGAGATCTCCACCACCGCGCCGAGAACATCACCGGAAAGCCCGCCGAAACGCCGCGCGGTGTGCCGGACGAGTACCGTCGCCGCCCCGACCGCGACGAGGACGACCAGGGGGCCGAGCCAGGGACGCTCGGGCACCGCGAAGATCGCGGCGGTGACCGCGGCGGTCGTCCACAGTGCCGCGGTGACCGGAGATTGCGTGTCCGCCACCAGCGCGCCGAAGCCGGTGCCGGGGGCGGCGGGCGCACCGCGTCGGCAGGCGAGCACGACGAGCGTGCGCCCGAGCGCGACCGCGAGCGCGACGGCGTACCACCGTTCGTGGTCCGCGAGCGCCGCGAACGAGACCGCCTGGAGTCCGACGACGAAGACGATCGTGGCGACGCCGAACGGCCCGGCCGCACCACCCTTCATGATCTCCCGCGCCCGCTCCGGCGGACCGTAGCTGCCGAGTCCGTCGAAGGTGTCGGCCAGCCCGTCCAGGTGCATGCCGCGGGTCGCAGCCGCGAGTGCGACGACGACGAGCAGGCCCGCGAGCAGCGTGCTCGCGCCGACCGAGGTGAACAGCCACAGCAGCCCGGCCGCCGCGGCGCCGAGCAGCGCGCCGACGACCGGGGCCAGCGCGATCGCCCGTCCGGCGACGTTCCGATCGACGTCGTCGGGCCCGCGCACCGGCAGCACGGTCAGCCAGGACACGGCGAGCCGCAACCCGTTCATATCGGCGCGCGCTCGCTGTCGATCCGGATCTTGCCGCCGTGACCCTCCACGATCTTCTCGCACACGGCAGGCCCGATGCCCGTTTCGGTCGCGTCACGCCCTTCGGGGCAGCCACTCATTTCGTCAGATTCGGCCGCGCCGCCTCGGCCTCGGGGCCGTCACCGGACGTGTCGATGCCGACCTCGGCATTACCACCGGATGTGCCGCCGCCCGCCTCCGCTTCAGGGGTGTCGGATGTGCTGGTGCCCGCCTCGGCTGCGGGGCTGTCGTCGGATGTGCTGACCCCCGCCTCGGCGAAAGTCGACATTTCGGCGAGGGTGGCGACGGCGGCGCGCAGGATCGGCAGTGCGGTGAGAGCGCCGGAACCCTCGCCGAGGCGCATGCCGAGGTCGATCAGCGGTTCCAGACGCAGGCGGCCGAGTGCGAGGGCGTGGGCCGGTTCGGTGGAACGGTGGCCCGCGAGCCACCAGTCGCGCGCGCCCGCGGCGAGATCCTCGGCGACCAGCGCGGCGGCGGTCACGACGACACCGTCGAGGATGACGGGCGTGCGCCTGCTCGCGGCGTGCGCCAGGAATCCCGCCATGGCGGCGATATCCGCGCCACCGGCCACGCGCAGCAGTTCGACCGGATCCTTGGCGACGGGCCGCGCGCGGCGCATGGCGTCACGGATCGCGGCGACCTTGCGCGACCAGCCCGCGTCGTCGATACCGGTGCCGCGGCCCACCGCGCGGACCGGTTCGGTATCGGTGAGCGTGGCGATGAGCACGGTGGCCGGGGTGGTGTTGCCGATACCCATATCGCCCGCGACGAGCAGATCCGCGCCCGCGTCGATCTCCTCGTCGGCGATGGCCCGGCCGACGGCGAGCGCCGCGTCGATCTCGTCGAGGGTGAGCGCGTCCTCCCGATCGATGGATCCGCTGGACCGGCGCACCTTGTGCGCGCCGACGACCTCGTCGGTTTCGGCGTCGACGGCGATATCGACCACGCGCACCGTCGCGCCCGCCACCGCGGCCAGGGCGTTCACGGCGGCGCCGCCCGCGCGGAAGTTGGCGACCATCTGCGCGGTCACCTCGCTCGGATAGGCGGAAACACCGTGGCGCGCGATCCCGTGGTCTCCGGCGAAGACCACCACCCGCGCGCGCCGGAACTGTTCCGGCGGGCACACGCCCTGGCAGGCCGCGACCCAGTTGCCGAGTTCCTCCAACCGCCCGAGCGCCCCGGCGGGCTTGGTCAACTGCTGCTGTCGTCGCGCCGCCGCCGCACGAGTCTCCGGGTCGGGGGGTGTGACCGGTCCGAATCCGTCTATCACTGTCGAGCCTCTCGGTCGGGGCGTCTGTGCCGCGCGTGGTTCCGCCGACCAATCTTGCCCGGCCGGTTCTCGCGCGGTGACAGCGCCCGACTCGTTCGCACCGCCCACCACGTGCGCCGACGGCGAACGGTCGCCTATTTCAGGCGCAGCGGCAGACCCGCGACGATGAGGAACGCTTCGTCGCACGCGGCGGCCAGTCGTTGATTGAGCGTGCCGATCTCGTCGCGGAACAGTCGCCCGGAACGCGTCGCCGGGATGACGCCCATGCCGACCTCGGGGCTCACGATCACCAGGTGCCCCGGATACGCGGCCACCGCCGCGACCAGTTCATCCGCGTCCGGTCCCACGGTGCCGCGCGGGGCGTCCCAGGCCGCGCGCGCATCGATGCGGGCGGTGAGCCAGGTGCCGATATCGTCGATGAGCGTCGCACCGGTCGACGGATCGGCGAGAACGCCTGCCGGGTCGATACTTTCGACGACGGACCAATCCGGTGGACGCCGTCGCCGGTGGACGGCGATGCGCTCGGCGAAATCGAGATCGGCGGGGTCGGGAACCGAGGTCGCCACGTAGCGCACCGGCCCGTCCGCCCCGGCCAGGTTTTCGGCGTACGCGGATTTCCCCGACCTGGCTCCGCCGAGCACGAGCGTGCGCGGTGGGCGGACGGGGTCGGCGCTCGGCGGTGGCACGGTCGGCAATCTATCAACCACGTGGTCGTCGGCCCCGCGTGGAACCATCTCGGCACGTGTCGAAGTCGGCCGGAACGAATGTGCCCGGATCCGCCGGGCGGTTCGCCGTTGCCGACGGTGCCCGTGCCCGGCAGGTGGGAACGCCGAGGCGACGCGATCAGCGGCGGAGCGCGTTCACCCGATCGGGGCCGGGTCCGATCGCTGCCCTTCCGAGGAAGAACCGAAGCGTCGGCGGTACTCGGTGGGCGCGATTCCGACCAGTCGCTGGAAGTGGTGACGCAGCAGCGCGCCCGAACCGAAACCCGCGCGTCCGGCGATCTGCTCCAGTCCGAGATCGGATTCCTCCAGCAGCTGCTTCGCGTAGAGAACGCGCTGGTTGGTGAGCCATTTTACCGGCGTCGTCCCGGTTTCGGCGGCGAAGCGGCGGGCGAAGGTCCTGGTGGACATCGTCGAGCGGGCGGCCAGCTCCTCGACGGTGTGCTGGAGTTCGAGGTTCTCGTTCATCCACTGGAGGGTCTCGCCGAGACTTTCCGAACTGCACGCGGCGACGGGGCGCTCGATGAACTGGCGCTGACCGCCGTCGCGCTGGGGCGGCACCACCATGCGGCGGGCGATGGCGTTGGCGGCATTGCTGCCGATCTCCCTGCGCACCAGGTGCAGACAGGCGTCGATGCCCGCGGCGGTGCCCGCGCTGGTGATCAGATTGCCCTCGTCGACGAACAGGACGTCGGGATCGATGGTCGCCTCGGGGAAGCGGGCGGCGAGTTGGTCGACGTATTTCCAGTGCGTGGTGCATTTGCGCCCGTCCAGCAGACCGGCCGCGCCCGCCATGAACGCGCCGGAGCAGACGGTGAGCACGATCGCGCCCGCGTCGTAGGCGGCGCGGACCGCGTCGATGATCGGCTGGTTCTCGGGGTTGTCCAGGCCCGAGACATGGAACGCCGCGATGGCGACGAGGTCGGCGTCGAGCAGTGCGTCGAGCCCGTGATCCGGGGTGACCGTGACGCCGGGGGTGGTGGAGCGCAACGGCTTCCCGGGTTCGGCGCCGCAGACCCTGAAGTCGAATCCCGGCAGCCCGTCCATGGTGCGGTCGAGGCCGAAGACCTCGCAGACGACGCCGAATTCGAACATGGCGAGTGGTTCGGACAGCGCGACGGCCACCTTGGAGAGCATGGGCTCAGCGTACCTGGCCGAATATTTGCGGACAACGGCAGAACAGCCACTTTCGGCGGAAAATCTATGGGCGCAAAATTACTGCCATGATTACTTTTCTCCTCACCATGGCGATCATCGTGGCCTTCGGCGTATTCCTGGTCCGTGGCCGCACCCCGGCGGGTTCCCGCGATGTCATCGATCGCGACGCCCAACGCGTCCGCGCCGAACTGGACGTCATCCTCGGCCGTGCCTCCCACCACCACTGACCCCGGACCAGGTCCGGATATGCCACGGGCCTCTCCGTGACCGCATCCGAGGGGTGCGGTGACGGAGAGGCCCGTATGCGTCTGTCGAGGTCAGACGGCGTCGCCGGGGCTCACGCGGGGTTTGGGCGCGCGCATCTTGCGGATCTGGGAGGCGCGGACGAAGGCGTACCAACCGAGTTTGAACCCGGTGTCTGCGGTGTCGGGGAAGCGCTCGCGAACCCGGTTGTTGACGATCCGGCCGAGCACGAAGCCTTCGATCATCATGAACAGCATCATGACGAGCATGCCGAGGGTCAGGATCGATTGCAGGCGCGGCGCGGCGAACATCGACAGCAGCAGCACGACGGCCATCGGCATGAACAGCCCGACGAGATTGCGGCGACCGTCGACCACGTCGCGCACGTGGGCCCGGACCGGACCCTTGTCGCGCGGCAGCAGGAATTTGTCCTCGCCCGCGAGCATCCGGTTACGACGATCCTGGGCCGCGAGCCGCCGCTCGGACGAGGCCGATTTGCGGTCTTCCCTGGTGCCGCGGGTCGCTTTGCGGCGTGCCCTCGCCTCCTTGGAGGTGAGGGGCGCGGGCGCGACGGGGCCGCGCCGCTTACCTTGCGCGTCACGACGTTTCGGTGTGGGGCGGCCCTTTCCGAGGGTCGCGGTGGTGGAACTTCGAGTGGTACCGGCGGTCTCGCTACCGTTCGCGTCCGCCGTGGTGTCGGCGGTCGCGTCGGTGCTGCTGGACTCGCCGCGACGGAACAATTTCACACCGACCAGGCTATTCGATGCTCCACGCGGCAGGAAATGCGGTCCGCCGAGGGGGTGTGGGGCATGTCTCCGGCGGGTGCGGGAGAGGCCGGGCACAATGGAGGTTGTGCTCACGCCGGGGTGCGGTGGTGGCAAGATAGGGAATAGCAGCCCGCTGAGTGGCGTTGGACCACCAAGCCGTGCGCTGTTCACGGGTTGACGACAGCTGTCCTTAGGAGAGTTCATGACTGTGCAGAACGAGACGACCACCCACGGCGCGACTCTGACCGAAGCCGCCGCCCTCAAGGCGAAGGCGCTCCTGGATCAGGAAGGCCGCGACGATCTGGCGCTGCGTATCGCGGTACAGCCCGGCGGTTGCGCGGGCCTGCGCTACCAGCTCTTCTTCGACGACCGCTCGCTCGACGGTGACCTGGTCGTCGATTTCTCCGGCGTCAAGCTGGCCGTCGATCGGATGAGCGCCCCTTACATCCAGGGCGCGTCGATCGACTTCGTCGACACCATCGAGAAGCAGGGCTTCACGATCGACAACCCCAACGCCACGGGTTCGTGCGCGTGCGGAGACTCCTTCAACTGACTTCTGGTTGATACGGTGAGGGCAGGGACATTTCTCGTCCCCGTCCTCACTTTCTGTTGCCTACCGTTGAAGGGCTCAGCCTCGTGTCAATCGCCGTGTCCGCGTCCATCGCGACCGACCATCTCATGCGTTTCCCCGGACGGTTCGCCGACGTACTCCTGGCCGATCAGCTCGACCATGTGTCGCTGAGCTTCCTGGTCGATGATCTCCAGATCCGCCGCGGTGGCGTGGCGGGAAATATCGCCTACGCCATGGGCATCCTCAACCGGGCGCCGTTGCTCGTCGGGGCGGTCGGCGCCGATTTCGGCGAATATCGCGCCTGGCTGGAGAAGCACGGGGTCGACTGCTCGACCGTGCTCACCTCCGACCGCGCCCACACCGCGCGGTTCGTGTGCACCACCGATGACGACATGGCCCAGATCGCGTCGTTCTATCCGGGCGCGATGAGCGAGGCCCGCGACATCTCCATCATCGAACTCGCCGAATCGAACACCCTCGACCTGGTGCTGGTCGGCGCGAACGATCCCGAGGCGATGCTGCGCCACACCGAGGAATGCCGCGAGGTCGGCATCCCCTTCGTCGCCGATCCGTCCCAGCAGCTCGCCCGCCTCGACGGCGACCAGGCCGTCCGGCTGATCGAGGGCGCCACCTACCTGTTCACGAACAAGTACGAGTGGGCGCTGCTGTTGCAGAAGACCGGTCTGAGCGAGGCCGAGGTGGCCGCCAAGGTCGGTATCCGGATCACCACGCTCGGCGCCGACGGCGTGCAGATCGTCGACCGCGACGGCACCGAGGTGCGCGTCGGTGTCGTCCCCGAGCGCGAGAAGGTCGAGCCGACCGGTGTCGGCGACGCGTTCCGCGCCGGATTCCTGACCGGCCACACCGCCGGTCTGAGCCTGGAGCGTTCGGCCCAGCTCGGATCCCTGATCGCGGTGCTGGTGCTGGAGACCATGGGCACCCAGGAATGGTCGCTGAACAAGGACGACGCGCTCGAGCGGCTGACCGACGCCTACGGCGCGGACGCGGCCGCGGAGATCAAGCCGCTGCTCTGACACCGAGCGAAGACGAATGCCCCCGGACCGCGCGTCCGGGGGCATTCGGTGTATTCGGGGGTTTACAAGGAGACCGGGTAGGCCGGCTCCTGGATTTCCGGCTTGATCCGGTCCTCGACGAAGATGCCGTGCCACACCATGAACACCAGCAGTGTCCACAGCCTGCGACTGTGATCGGAGCGTCCGGCGCGGTGATCGTCGAGCATGGTCTTGATCGCGGCCTTGTCGAGCAGGTGATCGGTCTGCGAATCGGCGATCTGGGCCTGGGCCCAGTCGAACAGTTCGGTGCCGCGAAGCCAGTGCCGCAGTGGCACGGGGAATCCCAGTTTGGCGCGATGCAGCACATGCGACGGGACGATGCCCTCGAGTGCCTGGCGCAGCGCGTACTTGGTGGTCTCCTTGGTGATCTTCTGGTCGTAGGGCAGGCCCTCGGCGACCTTCAGCACTTCTGAATCCAGGAACGGCACCCGCAGTTCCAGCGAATTGGCCATCGTCATCTTGTCGGCCTTGACCAGGATGTCGCCGCGCAGCCAGGTGAACAGGTCCAGATGCTGCATCCGCGCCACCGGATCCCAGGCGGCCGATTGCGCGTACAGCGGCGCGGTCACGTCCTGATGGGTCCATTCGGGACGGAATTCACGCAGCACCGAACGCAACTGGGCGTCGCTGAAACTGCGGGCGTTGCCGTAGTAGCGCTCTTCCAGGCCGAGCGAGCCTCGGTGCAGCAAGCTCTTACCTCGGGTGCCGTCCGGAATCCGCTCCGACAATCGGCCCGCCAGTCGCCGCAGCCCCTTCGGCAGATATTCGAAGGGCTTGAGCGACAGCGGTTCCCGGTAGATCGTGTATCCGCCGAACAGTTCGTCGGCGCCCTCGCCCGAGAGCACCACCTTGACGTGCTTGCGGGCTTCCTTGGCCACGAAGTACAACGGGACCAGCGCCGGATCGGCCACCGGATCGTCGAGGTACCAGACGATTTCGGGAATCGCCGCGGCGAATTCGGCCGGGGAGACCACCTTGACGATGTGGCGGGCGCCGATCGCCTCGGCGCTCTCGGCGGCCACGTCGACCTCCGAATAGCCCTCGCGCTCGAAACCCGTGGTGAAGGTGATGAGTTTCGGGTTGTGCCGCATGGCCAGCGCCGCGATGGCGGTCGAGTCGATGCCGCCGGACAGGAACGATCCGACGGTGACATCGGCGCGCATGTGTTTGGCGACCGAGTCCTCCAGCGCCGCGGCGATCTCGCGGTAGCGCGCGGCCTCCGACCCGGCCGCGAAGGAGCGCACCCGGAAATCCGGCCGGAAGTATCGGGTCGACTTCGGCTCGCCGCCTTCGCGCACGGTCGCGTAGGTGCCCGATTCCAGGCGCCTGATCCCCGCGTGCAGCGTTTCCGGCTCCGGCACGTATTGCAGCACCGTGTAGTGCTCCAGCGCCCGCGGATCGAGGGCGTCGGACAGGCCGAGGGCGGGCAGCAGGTCGAGCAGGCTCTTCTTCTCGCTGGCGAAGGCGGTGCCGCCGGGGCCCGTCGCCAGGAACAACGGTTTGATTCCGAACGGATCGCGAGCCAGGAACAGTTCCTCGGTCTCGGTATCCCAGATCGCGAAGGCGAACATGCCGCGCAGGCGTTTCACCGCGTCGGCGCCCCAGTAGTGGTACGCGGCCACGATGGCCTCGGAATCGCCCTCGGTGGCGAACATCGTGCCGTCGGGGAATTCCGCCCCGTGGTCGGCGGCGAGTTCTTCGCGCAGTTCGAGGTAGTTGTAGATCTCCCCGTTGAAGGTCAGCGCGTACCGCTGCGGGTTGTCGGCCGGACCCCAGCGCAGCGGCTGGTGCGAATGTTCGATATCGATGATCGAGAGCCGGTTGAAGCCGAAGATCATGTGGTCGTCGTGCCAGGTGCCGCGCTCGTCGGGGCCGCGGTGGCGCATGCAATGCAGGGCGTCGTAGACCTGGTCGACCACATCGGATGTCGCCGCATCAGCTGTCAGGAATCCGAGCAGTCCGCACACGGTGTCGGCAACCTCGTTTCTCCGGTCGGGACGCCTCAGTCGAGGCGTCCGAAGTATCTTGCGGGGGGACGGTGCGCGGTCTCCGACGTGAGCGTGCGCGCCCGGTGGGACCGGGCCGCGATCGAGCGGAGCGCAGCGGCCGAAAACTCGTGTCCGAGTATGCCGCACGCACCGGATCCGCGCGTCACGGCAGTCCCGCCCGGCATCGGATTTCCTCGGCTGTGATGACAGGCTCGCCGCCCGTCGCGGCACGCGATCACGGTGCTGTCCACCGGTATCCAGGGCTTTTGCCGGACCTGCCCGGCCCGGTCCCGGCGGGCGGAGTGTCGAAGACGACCCGACGACGAACTGTGCGCCGGTTTGGTCTACGCTGCGTAGTACTCAGGTCATTCTCAGCTGGCGTGTGCACCACGTCGTGCCGGTGGCGGACGGCCTGAAACGTGCTTGGAACGTGTCGCCGGGGAGATCGCACCCTCGGCGGCGCATATGTCGGAATGTGTGGCGACCAGGAAGGCGTGAGCGTGGCGCACAAGGCGAGCGAAGAGATCGGGGCACGACCCGCCAGGGGCCGAGTCCTCCGGCGGGCCGGGCTGGCGGTATCCCTCGGGATCACCGCGATGCTCGTCTCGGGCTGCTCGATCGACAATGTCTGGCTGCGGTTCGGCTGGCCTTCCGGCATCACGCCGCAGGGCACCCGGATGCGGGAGCTGTGGACCTGGTCCGTCCTCGCCGCCTTGGTGATGGGCGTCCTGGTCTGGGGTCTGACCTTCTGGACCATCATCTTCCACCGCAAGAAGAAGGACTCCCCGGAGTTCCCGCGCCAGACCGGCTACAACGTGCCGCTGGAGCTGACCTACACGGCGATTCCGTTCGTCATCATCGCGGTGCTGTTCTACTTCACCGTCGTCGTGCAGAACTACGTGCACGAGAAGGTGCCGGATCCGGACGTCACCATCGACGTGACCGCCTTCCAGTGGAACTGGAAGTTCGGCTACCGCGATATCGACTTCAAGGACGGCTACAAGTTCGACGGTATCGACACCGTCCGCGAGGATGCCGCCAAGGAGCAGCTCGAGGAATACGAGCACCTCACCAAGGACGGCCACCCGCAGCCGGGTCCGCTGCACGGCAAGCCCGCCAACGACATCCTCTCGTTCCTGCACTACGACAAGATCGAGACCGTCGGCTCGTCGAGCGAGATCCCGGTCCTGGTGCTGCCGACCGGCAAGGTCATCGAGTTCCAGCTCGCCGCCGCGGACGTCATCCACGCCTTCTGGGTGCCGGAGTTCCTGTTCAAGCGCGACGTGATGCCGAACCCGAAGGAAAATCATTCCGACAACGTCTTCCAGATCACCGAGATCGAGAAGGAAGGCGCGTTCGTCGGCCGCTGCGCGGAGATGTGCGGTACCTACCACTCGATGATGAACTTCGAGGTCCGCGCGGTGTCGCCGGAGAACTTCACCAAGTACCTCGACGCGCGCAAGGCGGGCAAGACCAACGCCCAGGCGCTCGAGTCCATCGGTGAGTCCCCGGTCGCCACCTCGACCCGTCCGTTCAACACCGATCGCACGACCAAGACCGCGGTCGAAGCCAAGTAAGGGACTGATTCCGATATGAAGATCGAAGCGCGGATTTTCGAGCTGCTCACGGTGTTCTTCGTGATCACCGGCATCATCTACGGATTCTTCACCGGTAGGTCGCGCACCGGCGTCGAGTGGGCGGGCACCACCGCGATCGTGCTGACCGCGGGTCTGTCGCTGATCATCGGCACCTACTTCCGGTTCGTCGCCCGTCGTCTCGACCTGCGTCCCGAGGATTACGAGGATGCCGAGATCGTGGACGGCGCCGGTGACCTCGGCTTCTTCTCGCCGGGTAGCCCCTGGCCGATCCTGCTCGCGGGCGCGGGCTCGATCACCGCGCTGGGCTTGGCGTTCTTCCAGTTCTGGTTGATCGGCATCGGCGTGGTCTGCGTGCTGGCCGCGGCGGGCGGACTGGTCTTCGAGTACTACCTCGGTCCGGAGAAGCACTGAACTCGTACCGCGAGACAACGAAGCGCCCCGCTCACCGGCGGGGCGCTTTTCGTTGTGCGCCCGCCTGTCGCGAGGTCACCTGCTGAAGGTGTCGATGAGACGCTGGGTGGAACGCGGGGCCGCGTCCGCGAGGCCGCGCAGCGCGCGGGTCAGCCGGGGCTGGCGGCTCCGCGGGGTGTCGTAGCGCTCGCGGATGGTGTTCTCGATGGTGCGGGCCGACTCGGCGGCGGTGACCGCGAAATCGGCGGTGTCGTCCTCGGTGTCGGTGCCCGTCACCGGGTAGCGCACCGCGCTCACCTGGATACCGTGCGGCGCCAGCTCGGCGTCGGCGCACTGACCGAAGGTGGTCCACGCCGCCACGGAGCTGGCGTAGGACGCGAAATACGGGGTGGCGGCGGCATTCGGATGCAACGGCCCGACATTGATGACATGGCCCGACCCCGATTGCAGCATCGCGGGTAGCAGGCCGAGGGTCAGGCGCAGCGGGCCGAAGTAGTTGGCGGCCATGGTGCGCTGGTAGTCGCGGAAGCGATCCAGCGATTGCGTGACGGGGCGGCGCTGCGGGCGGGTCGCGTTGTTGACGAGGACGTCGACGGCGCCGAATTCACCGCGCACCCAGTCCACCAGCTGGTCGATATCGCCGAGCGCGGACAGGTCGCACCGGTGCCAGCGCGCGAGCCCGCCGGTCGCGGTGATCTCCTCGCAGACGCCGACCAGTTGATCGGAGCGTCGCGCCACGAGCACCAGTCGCGCGCCGCGCATGGCGAGCCTGGTCGCGGTCGCGCGGCCGACATCGGAACAGGCGTCGGTGACCAGGACGCAGAGTCCGCCGAGGGAATCGGCGGGGCAGCGGGGAGCGCGATCGGGGCGTAGACCGCCGGGGCGGAGACGATCGGTGAATCGGACGGGCGCGGGGCGGAATTCGAGCATCGGAACAGCAACCTTCACAGTCGATGAACGCTGATCACACGCTTCGGCACCCCGCCGACGGTGTCGAAGCCACGACCCGCCGACCGGCGGCAGAACCCGGAGGGGAGCTACCGCCCAGCGACTTCACGGTGCGGCACAGTCTAATCGGCCGAGTCGTACCGCAGGGCGTGTTCGGAGACGCAGATGTCGTCGATCGCGGAAACGATGTCGCGCAACAGTTCCGACGGCAGTGCCGAGGGCCGGAGCCGACAGGTGAAGGTGATCAGACCGTGGTCCTCGGTGGGCAGGTTGCGCCCCTCGGCCTCGGCCCGCAGATACGCCGAGCGCACGCCGTAGGTCATCGCGGAGATGACCGTGAAGCAGCCGGTGCGCTCGCGGTGCCCCGAGAACAGATCGTGCAGGCGGTAGAAGACCGAGCTGTAACTCGACAGGGGCGCGAAGATGCCCACCCGGTAGGCGGGACCGCGTTCGGAGGAGCTGATCACCGTGTCGGCCAGATATTCGGCGTCACGCAGCGTCAGCACCTTGGGCGCGAACATCAACGCGCCCGCCGCCGCGTTGCGCACCGGCATGCCCGCGCGCCCGCCCGCGGCCGACGCGATCGCGCCCAGCGATTTCCTGGTCCTCGTGCCGACCTCGCGCCTGGCGCGCAGCGAGCGCGTCGGGGTGGTGGGGTAGAGGCTCGACCACTGGCCGAAGCGGACGGTGCCGAGTTGCACGTGTCCGGTGCCGACCGGCCGGGACACCTTCAGCGGCGCGGTGTCGACCCAGCGGCCGACCTGCAACGCCGCGTTGGCGGGCCGCAGGATCTCGGCGTGCGCGTGTTCGACGAAGGAATCGAAATCCAGGAACCGGTCGGCGTCGGTGGTGAGCCAGGTGTGGTCCTTGTCGATATCGATCGCGTCGAGGGTCAGCGCGGTGATGATGCCCGCGCGTCCGCCCGCGCCGAGGATCCGGTGGAACCGCTCGGTGTGGTGGTTGCGCCCGCAGGTGCCGATCCGCCCGTCGGGGTCGACGTATTCCAGATCGACGATCTGGTCGGCGAACAGGCCGAACCGGTGCGAGGCACTGCTGACGCCGCCGACCGAGGCGAAGCCGCCCGCGGTGATGTCGCGATGGTCGCCGACGATCGGCAGGCCGAGGCCGTGCGCGCCGAGGCGGCGATCGATATCGGAGAGTTTGGCGCCCGCCTGAACCCGGACGGTCCGTTTGCCCAGGTTGATGTCGAGCACCGAATTCATCCGGCGCAGCGACACCACGGCCCGGTGATCGGGCAGTGCGAGGCCGTCGTCGAGCAGCTCGCCGCCGCTCACCGTCAGCCGAGCCACGCGCCCCCGTGAATCCCGCACAGTGCGAACGACATCCGCGGTGTCACGAGGTAGAAATTCTTCGGCGGAGACAGAGTGCGGCGTGCTCATGGCACGAAAGCTAACCACAGCCGGGCCCTCGATGTGCACCCGAATCAAGGGGGGCTTGCGAGACTCCGCGCACACCCGCTCCGACCTGCGGTGATGGATGCCCTTCCGGCGGCTATGGCCGGTTTCCGCGAACCGGTTCGGGATCGAACGGTCGGCGAGCGCCGAACCCGTCTGCCGACGGTGTCGGACCGACGGCCTCGCCGTCGGTGGCGGCGGACCCGGCGTACGAACTTCCGAGCAGACCGAACGGTCGGCTCAACGGCGGTCGGCTATCTTTCGGCGATACGGGCGCGCGCCGTCCGATCATCCGACCCCGGTGCTACCGGACGGTCGGTGCACGCGGCCGGTGAAGGGTTGCCGGTCGGTGGCCGAGAACGTCGGCACTCCGTCCGATCCGGACCTCGCGTCTCAGCCGGGACGGACGTCGGCCAGGGTCGCCACGACCTCGGGGAACCATCGCTCGTACTCGCGGCGCAGCGGGATCGCGGCCCGCAACTGGCCGAGTACGCCGAGTCCGGCGACGGCCGTGCGCGCGACCGTGGTGTGTTCGGACGGCATGGTCAGTTGGCGCAGCACATTGGTGACGCTGAGATCGGTGACCGCCGCCATCTGCCTGCGCATCCACCGCGAATCCAGTTCGAGGGTCGGCGCGAGGACGGCGTCGCGCAGCGGGGCGATCCTGGCGATGACGGTGTCCATGTCGAGCGGCCGTCCCGGCGCGACATAGCCGTTGCGGCGGATGGCCGCCTCCAGTTCGTCCGGGGCGCACCTCAGCATGGCCGGGGCGAAATCCTTGACCATGTCCAGGTATCCGGGCGGCCAGGGCGCGCAGGCGCCGAAATCGACCACGCCGAGCCGCCCGTCGGGCATGACGCGGAAATTCCCCGGGTGCGGGTCACCGTAGAGGAGTCCGGCGCGGGTGGGTCCGGAGAACAGGAACCGCAGGATGAGCAGGCCGACGCGGTCACGTTCGAAGGGCGTGCCGCGCGCGATGAGCCGCGACAGCGACGTGCCGTCGAGCCATTCGGTGACCAGGATGTCGGGGTATTGCGCGATGACGCGCGGCACCACGAAATCCGGGTCGTCGGCATAGGCTTCGGCGAATCTGCTCTGGTGCGCCGCCTCGAGTTCGTAGTCGAGTTCTTCGCTGATGTAGGCGCACAACCGCTCGATGACCGCGCGCGAGTCCGCGCCGGGCAGCAGCGCGTTGAACAGCGGCGCCATCCGCCGCAGTGCCGTCAGGTCGTTGCCGATGGCCTGTCGCGCACCCGGATACATCACCTTGACCGCGACGGCCCTGCCGTCGTGCCAGATCGCGCGGTGCACCTGACCGACCGAGGCGGCGGCGGGACGGCGGTCGTCGAAATCGAGGAACATGCTCCGCCATCGCGGCCCCATCTGGTCGGCGAGTACGGCATGCACGGTGGCGGGCAGCATCGACGGGGCCGAATCCTGAAGTCGCGCGAGGGCTTCCCGGTACGGACCTGCCACATCGGCGGGCAGGGCGAATTCGTAGATCGCGAGCATCTGGCCGAGTTTGGCGACGCAGCCCTTCATCTCACCGAGTACCGCGAAGACGTGCTGCGCGGTGCGCTCGCGGATATCCCGGTCGACCTCGGCCGCCGATCGGCCGATCGCGCGACGGCCCGCACCCGCGACCCGCCTGCCCGCGTAGGCGACCGGCAGCGCGGCCAGTTTCGCGCTGCGCACGGCCGAGCCGGTCGGCGGAACGTCGGACTTCCCGGCCGGCGTCCGCCGGGACAGCTGGAAAAGTCGACCACCGGGATCGCGGCGGACCATGCACACCTCATCTCACACGCGCGTACCGAACGCCTCGGACGCGGAACAACTCAGCCGCACGACAACTCAGCTGTACCCCCGATCGCTATCGTGCCCGAACAACGCTGCCGACGCGGCGGATTCGGGTCCGCTCACGAGGACAACCGGTCCAACGTCGCGAGGAAGCGCTCCTCGGGATAGATACAGAGCTGATCGGCTTCGTGGCGGATGGAGGCCGCGAGGTCGATGGCGCCGTGATGCCACCAGTACACGTCCTGGCTGACCGGCCACGGCCGCTTGGTGTATTCGAGGACGGCGAGCTGGGCCAGCAGCGTGGTCGCCCGGATCACCTGGACGTCGGTCACCGGGTAGGCGTAGATATGGCGTTGGGAGGGGATGACGAAAACCGTTCCCGCCGTTCCCGCCACCGGATAGTCGTCGCCGAGCCAGCGTGCGTGCGCGGTGATGTAGTCCGAGATGCCGCACAGCATCGTGAGTTCGATACGGGCTTGGCGCGGGCTGTCGAAATCGTGGGTGACCACGTCGAGTGGACCGTCGGCGCGGGTGTTGTATTCGGCCAGTTCGAACAGTCCCGCCGCGTCGATCGGCCAGTTCGCGAGCATCGGGTAGGTGACCGGAGCCATGGTGTGCACCTGGTCGATGAGTACTCGCTGCACCAGGCCCGGCGCCACCGGCCGGTGCACGACCTCGAGCGCGGTCGCCTCCGCGGAGTAGAGCCGGGTACGGATGAGATGGCGCATCATCGCGAAATCGCTGGTGTCGAGCGGATCGTGGTCGGCGGTGACCTGGATCAGGCTGGTGCTCAGATAATCCGCGACGAGGGCGGGCCACTGTTCGCGGGGTTCGTCGTCGGCCATTCGCCGCAGATTCGTCAGACCGACCAGCACGTTGCCGCCGGGCCCGGAAAGGATCACGTCGTCGGCGGCGGCCGCGGTCCGGCAGGAATATCCCAGCTGGTGCGCGGCCGCGACGGTCAGCGACATGAGCAGATCGGGCGATGACTCGGACACAACGGCCCCCTCGCTCGTATTGCGGAACATCGGGTTTCGCGCTGCCGCGCCGACGCTCCGCGAATGACCCCGGGAAGTCGTACACAGTGATTGTGCACCGCGGACGCGGATCGTGTCCGGGGTTGGCCAGGATCGGGCCCGGGCGCCGAGCCCGGACCGCTCCCGGTGGGGTGCGAGGAACGCCCCGGAACGATCAGTGCCGCGAGATCATACCGGCCAGTCGGTGATGTAATTCGCCTGCCCAATCCCGGTGCCCCAGTGCGGCGTAGTCGACCCACAGCGCGTCGAAGACATCGCTGCCCTCGGAATACCAGGTGCCGCGCTTATCCGCCTCCAGCACCACGCTCATGCCGTGGTCGGCGGCGATGAAGGTGAGCTCGAGCTGGTTCAACTGCGGATAGTTGTGCGAGCCGCCGAATTCGATCTCCTGGTAGAACGGCAACTGCTGCGCGGAATTCCTGATCCGGCCCGCCTCCACGTCGGCGCTGCGCAGCGGAAATCCCAAGCGTTCCACCGCCTCCAGCAGCACATGCTGCGCGGGCAGCGCTCCCACGCCGATGGGGTCGGTGTCGGCGGCGTCGACCGCGCCCTGGATCTCGACGACGGTGCGCAGCGCGACCTGGGTGCCGGGCAGATGGCGTCCGTTGTAGAAGGTGATGGGAGTTTCCATCGGCGCCCTGGCCCCGAACCGGAATTCGAGCGGCGCGCCGACCGGCAGGTGCAGCGGTCCGTGCACCGCCGTCCACCCGAAGCCGGTGTCGCGAAGACCCTCGTGATCCTCGTACTCCTGCTCCACCCTGGTCACGAAGTCGACGGCGATCCGCGAGATGTCCTGCGCGACATTGCCGCCGCGCAACCGGATGACACCCTCGACGATGCCGCCGGGCTGCACACCGTGGGTGAACAGTTCGGTCTCGACTTCCGCGCCGCCGACCCCCGCGGCAGCCAACAATTTCTTGAACATGTCCGGAAGTCTTACCGTCGCACCATAAGAGCGCCTTGTCGTTCGCTTGGGGGTGTGAGCAACCTCATCGGGGCCGGGAACGAGAAAAGCCCCGAGCGTGGCTCGGGGCTTTTCTCGGCAGGCGGATTCGCTCAGCCCGCCTTCGATTCGGGGATGCGGGTCGCCTCGGGGCTGCTACCCGAGGGCACGCCCTTCTTGAGGCTGTGGGCGTACACGTCCACGTATTCCTGCCCGCCGAGCTGCATCAGGTCGTACATCACCTCGTCGGTGACGGCGCGTTCGACGAAGCGGTTGCCGCCCATACCCTCGTACCGGGAGAAGTCGATCGGGGTGCCGAATTTGACGGTCACCTTCTGACGACGCCAGCGGAACGGGCCGGGAGGCGAGACGCCGTCGGTGCCGATGACGGCGACCGGGATGACGGGAACGCCGGTCTCGAGGGCGAGCCGGGCCATACCGGTCTTGCCCTTGTAGAGACGGCCGTCGGGGGAGCGGGTGCCCTCCGGATAGAGACCGACGAGCCGCCCTTCGTCGAGCAGCTTGCGCGCGGCGCTGAGCGCGTCCTCTGCGGCGCTGGCGCCGGTGCGGTCGATCGGATACTGACCGGAGGTGGTGAAGAACCACTTCTGCAAGCGGCCCTTGAATCCCGGGGTTTTGAAATATTCGGCCTTGGCCAGGTAATTGATCCGGCGGGGGCTCATCAGTGGCGCGAACAGCCAGTCGGCGAAGGAGAGGTGGTTACCCGCCATGATGGCGGGCCCGTCGGTGGGGACATTTTCCAGGCCTTGGACCGTCGGCCGGTTGTAGAGATGCATCAACGGTCCCAGCAGCACGTACTTCAGCAGCCAGTAGAACATGACGTCCTTCCCCCGGGACCGGGATAGAAGTGGGCAACCTGCGTAGTTGCCGACTTTACCGCTGGTCGGAGATCACATCCAATCGCAGCGAGGTATGTCACCACATTGGCGTGATCCATTCCGCAATCCCGTGGCATCAGTCCCCTTGACAGGTACCCGTATTCGAACGTATGTCCGGTTTGGTGGAATCGTCAGCGGCGGGTGGGTGCGACGTGATTCGGATGCGGGTCGGTGTCGACGAGGACCGCGCGCGCCAGTTCCGCGGCGCCGATCATCCCCGCCGCCTCGCCCAACTGGGTGGTGCGGATGCGAGCGAGCGGCCGGTGACCGGCTCCGGTGACCGCGCGCGCGTACTCCTCGCGCGCCTCGTCGAGGAACAGCGGAGCCGAACTGCTGACTCCGCCCGCGATCACCACCAGATCCGGATCGAAGATATCGCTGACGAACGCGAGTCCGAGTCCGAGCCACCGGGCGAAATCGGCCACGGCGCGCACCGCGATCGGATCGCCGTCCTGCGCGGCGCCCGCCACCCGGCGACCGGTCAGCGAACCGGGATCGCGGAACACCTCGCGGGCGAGCACGGTGGACCGCACCGGATCGGTCGCCAGCAATTCGATCGCGGTGTCGGCGAGCGCGGTACCGCTGCAATACCGCTCCCAGCACCCGCGTTTGCCGCACGGGCAGGCCCGGCCGTCCGGCACCACCTGGAGATGCCCGAGTTCCGGTGCGACGCCGTGACTTCCGCGATACAGCGTGCCGTCGATGAGCAGCGCCGCGCCGATCCCGGTGCCGATCGCCACCAGCACCACGTTGTGCCCGCCCGCCGCGGCCCCGAAGCGGTACTCGGCCCAGGCCGCGGCGTTCGCGTCGTGTTCGAGGATGACGGGCAGATCCAGTCGCCTGGTGAGCCGCTGCGCCACGGGGGTGTCCTGCCACGGCAGATGCGGGGCGAAGCGCACCGTGGAACGGTCGGCGTTGATGAAACCCGCCACCGCGAGCCCGACCGCGCCGATCGGATGACGTTCGCGCAGTTCGTGCACGGCCCGTTCCAACGCGTTCTCCAGCGCGCGGGCCGAATGCGGGGTCGGGGCCTGGACGGTGTCGAGCACCTCGCCGTCGCCGTCGACGACCGAGGCACGGATATTGGTGCCCCCGACGTCGATACCGACGGTCAGCGGAGTGACGGGTGAGGTCCGATCGGTCATGCCTTGATCGTCACGGGAATGCCGACGTACTTCGATCGCGCCCGGCCCGCGGCCGCGGTGCGCTCCGGTCGCGGCCGGTCCGCCGCGTCGTCGGACTCGCGATGACGATGCGTATGCTGGTGTGGCGCAGCGTCTTCGGACCCGCCGCTTTCGGACCCGCCGCTTTCGGACTCGGCGTCGGCGGGCACCGGCTCGACCGGCGCGCCGGCCAGTGCTTCGCGCAGCACCGTCACGATGGCTGTGCCGTGATCGGCGATCGCCGCTACGACCTCGTGATGTTCACCGCGCATCAACGCCGCCGCGGCGCAGACCGGGCACCAACTGCAACTCGACCATTCGCCCGGTTGGTCCGCCGCGTGCCGTAGGACGGGTTCGACCCGCTCCAGGACGGTCTCGGCCAGTAGTTTGAGTTCCTCGGCGAATTCGCCGAAGCCGTCACCGGGTTCCTCGTCGGGCCCCGGGCGGGAATCACGGGGTCGCGTCATCGCGGCCACATTTCCGGATCCGGGACGAAGCGTACGACCAGGTATCCGTCATCGAGTTCGGCGCCGTCGACCATGCACCGTCGCAACACCGGAGCCAGGCGCACCCGGCGCCGCACCCCGTCCGCTCCCACGATCAAATCGTCCTCCACTCGTCCCAGTCGCAGCGTCGCCGGATCGGCGACGGGCAGGGGCAGCCGCAGCGAGTACACCGAATGCAGGCCGGTGCCCGACTCACATCGAACCATCGGCACAGCGGAACTCGCGTGAACCTCCCGTACTTCCGTTGGATTGTCGCCAAGCATAGGATGCGCGTCCACCGCGTACGACAGGGCGGACAGCGACCCGTAGCCGACCGGCTCCGAGCCGGTGTGCTGGGCCGTCAGCACCGGGATACCCGGCACGGCTTGTCGCATTCGCGCGATGACGTCGAGTTGTTCGGCGCGCCGGTTCAGATACCAGTGCGCCGCAGGATGTTCCGAGGGGCCCGACGGCGGCGGCGCGGGCGGCAGCACCTTGTTGACGATCACCTCGGTCACCCGAAGCCCGAGCAGGACCGCCGCCGACCGCAGCCGCGCGGTCTCGGCGACGGCGAGTTGTTCGGCGAGGGTGACCAGCCGCGCCTCGGTGCGGTCGTGATCGCCGAGCAGGTCGTTCACCTCGGTGACCGCGGCGACGATCCGCTCGACCGTCGCCGCCAGCACCGCGCGGCGCAGGTCGGCGCCGATACCGCTCATCGTGCGCGCGTGCGGCGGCCAGATCCGCTCCACATAGCCGAGCAGCGTCGGCGGCGCGCTCAGCACGCGCAGCGTGTCGGCCGACGGCGGGCAGTCAAGGACGATCACGTCCCAGTCGTCCTCGCTCGCCAACTGGGCCACTTCCACCAGCATCAGCAGTTCCTGGACGCCGGGCAGACCGGTCAACTCGGCCGGATCGAGTGCGGCGATATCGATGCCGTGGTCGTGTCCGGTGTCCGCGCCGAGCACATGGACCACCTCGCGGAACCGATCCTCCAGCAGCGCGAGCGAATCCAACTCGATCACATCGAGATCGGGCGCGACGTTCACGATTCCGGCGATCGTTCCGGCGTCGTGCGGGAAGCGGAAGCCGAACGCGTCACCGAGCGAATGCGACTGATCCAGCGAGGCGAGCAGCGCCCGGCGGCCCGCGCGGGCGTGGGCGATCGCCGTCGCGCACGCCAGTGTCGTCTTGCCGACCCCACCCTTGCCGATGAACAGTTCCAGACGGGTTCGCGCCGCGGTCAGCCTTCGACCCGTTTCTTCAGTTCTTTCAGCGCGGTATCGGTGATCACCTTCTCGGCCTTGCGTTTGAACATGCCGATCATCGGGATGTTCAGGTCGACGGTCAGCTCGTAGGTGACCTCGGTGGTGCCGTCGGGCAGTTCGCGCAGTTCGTAGGTGCCGTCCTGCGCCTTCTGTAGCTCACCGCTGGTCATCCGCCAGCTGACCGCCTTGTCGTCGGGACGCCAGGTGTAGGAGAGCACATAGGTGTCCTTCACGACGCCCGCGTCGAGCACGAACCGCGCGGTCAGCGCACGGCCGTCGGCCCCTTTCGCCAGCACCTCGACGGATTTCGCCGCCGCGACCCATTCCGGGTAGGACTCCAGGTCGGCGATGACGGCCATCACCCGCCGCGAAGGTGCCTCGATGAGGATCGACCTCTGGGTCCGGTCGGCCATGGTGGTCAACGGTTCCTTTCCAGCGACGTGCTCGTCCCGGTGACGGGTCGCGGTCGGCGAAGCGTGGGTCGGGCGTGGTTCAGGCGATGGGGTTCAGGCTGCGGGGGTCACGCCCGCGGCGCGACCCGCTTCCAGGCGTGCCTTGATCTCGAACGACATCCGTTTGCCCGCGACCCGGCGCGACCGGATGACCGCGAGCAATCGGCGCGGCGACATCCGCTCGACACCCGACGGCTCGGCATGCAGGAAGTAGTGCAGGATCACCCCGTCCAGCGCAGGCTGCAACCACACCTCCATGGTGCCGGTCAGCCCGCCGCTCACCGTCCAGCGAATCCCCTTGTCACCGCGATCTTCCCTGACCTCGAGTTCGAGATCCGGCCACCACTCGCGCCAACGGTTCGGCCCGCCGAGCACCTCGGCGACAGCGGTGCCGTCGGCGGCGACGAATGTCTGATCCGCGACCTGAATACTGCTCACACCGCTGAGCGTAGTTGATCCGGTTACGTGCGCATACGCGACTGTCACCGGGTGCGGATCGCCGCGGCGCACCCGGCGCCGACCACTCAGCGCAACAGGTGGCGCAGCCGCGCTCCCAGGCTGTCCCAGCGCCACTGCCGCTCGACGAATTCGCGACCGGCCGCGCCCATCTTCGCCGCGGCGTCGCGGTCGGAGAGGATGTCGACGATGGCGTTGGCGATACGGGTGGCGTCGCGACCGTCGACGACATGCCCGGTCTTGCCTTCGAGCACCGTCTCGGGCGCACCGCCGGAATTGCCCGCGACCACGGGAACCCCGGTGGCCGAGGCTTCCAGATAGACGATGCCGAGCCCTTCGACGTCGAGCCCGGCCCCGCGGGTACGGCTCGGCATCGCGAACACGTCGGCGATGGTGTGATGCGCGGCGAGTTCGGCCGAGGGCACCCGCCCGGTGAACACCACATCGTCGGCGACCCCCGTCGCGGCGGCCAGCCCGCGCAATTTCTGCTCGTACGGGCCACCGCCCGCGATCACCAGCACCGCGCCGTCGACGCGTTCGCGGATCTCGCGCATGGCGACGATCAGCGCGTCCTGGCCCTTGCGCGGCACCAGGCGGGACAGGCAGAGCACGGTGGGGCGGTCGTCGAGTCCGTAGCGGGCGCGCAATTCGGCCCGGGCCCCCGGATCGGGACGGAACACCTCGGTGTCGACGCCTGGCGGCAGATATTCCAGCGCCGCGGTCGGTCCGAACGCCGAGGCGAAGCGTCGGCGCGTGTACTTGCTGACATAGGTGACGACGTCGGTGTTCGTGCCGATCGCCCGCAGCGCCTGGCGCGCGCCGGGCAGCATGGACCAGCCGACCTCGTGTCCGTGCGTGCTGGCCAGAATGCGTTCCGCGCCCGCCCGGCGCAGCATCGGCGACAGCAACGCCAGCGGCGCGGCGGCGCCGAACCACACGGTGTCGCAATTCTCGCTCCGCAGCAGCCGCGCCGCCCGGCGCAGCACCAGCGGTGTCGGCAGCATCAGGGTGGTGGGATGGCGCACGACCTGGAACTTCTGCGCGGCGTCGAATTTCAGATGCGAATCCCCGCGCCAGCGCGGCGCGTAGACGACCAGATCGTCGGGTGGCAACTGTCCGGCGAGCGCCTGCAGATACGACTGGATACCGCCCGGCCGTGGCGGGAAATCATTGGTAACCAGCAGAGTTCGGGCCATGGGATAAACCTACTGTGTCGGAGGGGCCGCGTTTTCGGCGCGGCGTGTTCGTTTCGGCGGCCGATGCTCCCCGCCGCGCGGTTCGGGATCCGCGGTTACCGCGGCTGCGCCGACAGCCACTCGCGCCACCGCGTCACGAACTCGGCGGTGTCGGTGCCGAGAACTTCGCGCAGCATCCGATCCTGCGCCGCGGAATCCGCTGGGCCCGCCGCGATCCGGCGGTACAGATCGACCAGGTCGGTTTCGCCGTACTTCTCCGCGACGAACGCGCACGCCGACCATGCCGACTCGTAGGTCTCCGCGGCCCGGCTCCCGCTGAAATCGGCGTCGGAGGGCAGGCCGGTCGGGAGTTCGCCCGCGCGGATCCGGGCGGCGACCGTCGGTGCGATATCGCCGAAGCGGTGCCCCTGGGCTCGGTGCGCGGCGTATTCGGCGAACCCTTCGAGCATCCACCGCGCGGCGCCGTCGACGGTGACCGCGCGGGTCGCGACGTGGGTGAGTTCGTGGCGGAGCAGGGTACGCAATTGATCGGGGGTCAGCCGTGCTCCGGCGTCGGGGCTGAACACCACCCGCTGACCGGTCGGCATGGCGCCGGGCGCGAACGGGTCGGTGACCGTGACCGCGGCGACCTCACCGGGCAGCAGCGAACCCGCGCGCACCAGGGCCGCGAATTCCGAGGCATTGCCCGCGACGACGATCATCGTCGAACGTGGCCACTGCGGCCCCCACAGTTCGGTGACGGCGGTGACGGCTCGCGGCAGTTCGTCACCGAGGACCGCCATCTCGGCCTGCCCGTTCTCGTGCCCGACGACCAGCGACTCCTGCCCGTCACCGGTCGCGATCCGCTCGGTGCTGATCTCGCCGAACGGTTCGAGGATCCGGCGCACGGTCGCCAGCCGCGGATCGTCGGCGGCGACCTGTCCGAGCGACAGCGCGGACGCGGGTTGCGCGGCGCGGATCTCGGGCAGCGCGAAATTCGGCAGGACGACCAGCGCGCCGCAGGCGCAGGTCAGCATCACCACCGTCGTGAGGGTCAGGGCGAACTGGCCGCGTCCGCGCGCCGTGCACCAGGCACGTAACCCTCGTATCCGCATAGCAGATCAGTATCGCCGAGCGGAATGAAACGGTGTCGAGGAGATGGGGGCCACGGCGACGGGGACGCCGAAGGTGGAGGCGTGCAACATCAGGCCGTTGCCCGCGTAGATCCCGACGTGGGAGATCTCGGGATAGAAGAACACGACGTCACCGGGCTGCATATCGCTCTTCTTCACCGGCGTGCCGAAATTGGCCTGCTGGGAGCTCGTGCGCGGGACGTTCTTCCCGACCTGCTTGAACGCCCACTGCACCAGGCCGGAGCAGTCGAACTGGTCGGGGCCGGTCGCGCCCCAGACGTAGGGATCGCCGACGCGGGTCAGGCCCGCCGCGAGCGCGCTGGTGCCGCTGCCGGGGACGAGTCCCTGCAACAGGGTGTCGCGGTCGAAGCCGGGCGGGAAGGGCGAACCGGCCCACGTGGCTTTATCCCTGACCGACAGCGAGGTCCACGCCTCGACCACCTGGGCGATGGCGCCCCCGAGTTCGCCCTGTTTGCGCTCGAGGTCGGCCCGCACCTCCTCGGCGCGGGTGGCTGCCGCGCGGGCGGCGTCGGCGGCCGAATGCGCCGCGGCCTCGGCGGCAGCGGCGGCGTCGCCCGCCTTCTTGAACTGCTTGAGTTGATCGGTGGTCTGGGTCTCCACCACATCGAGCATCGACATCTGGTCGAGCAGCTGCTGCGGTGAATCGCTGACCAGGACCGCGAACATCCGGTTGGTGCGCGCGCCCTGATAGGCGGCGATCGCGGTGCGATCGATGACCGGCTGGAATTTCCTGACCTCGTCGCGGGCGGCGTTCACCGCGTCGGTCTTGGTGGCGAGCAACGCCTCGGCGTCGTTCTGGATGGCCAGTTTGGCGTCCAGATCGGTCTGCGCGTCGAGGGCCTGCTGATTGAGCTGATCGGAGCTTCGCGACAGTTCGATCATGCGCGCGACCGCTTCACTCGCCGTCGAGGGCAAGGTGACGGGATCGGCCGCGGCCGGACCGGCGGCGCACGGGGCGGTGGCGAGCACCGCGGCCGCCAGAATCCCTCCCGCCAGACGCTTCGGCGAATGTCTCCGGTGTGGTGCCACGGTGTACGTTGCCCCGTTCTCTCGAGCGACGATGTTCAGCGGACGGGCCGAAGTAACGGGGCGGACGGCCCTGTGACCCGCGTAGGTCTCGATTAGGTTACGGAACAGCGTATCTCCGTGTCCAGTAGGGCACAAACCCATCACATCCGCCATCCGGAGGCATGGCTGTGACGTAGCTCCGCGGCCGCGGGAGCGTCCCCGGCGAGCCGCCCGTTCGCGCGATCGCGCGAACCGGGGCCGAACTCGCCGGGCGGACCGATCAGAAGTGGCGCGCGCCCGTGACCGGCATCGACGAGATCGGGGCGATCATGACCGGGGTGCCGGAGGTGGAGGCGTGGACGACGTTGCCGTCACCGGCGTACAGGCCGGAGTGGCCGCCGCCGTAGAACGAGATCAGGTCGCCGGGCTGGAGCGCGTCGAGCGAGACCGGCGCGCCCGCGTTGAGCTGGGCGCCGCTGGTGCGCGGTAGCTCCATGCCCGCTTCGCGGTAGGCCCATTGCACGAGGCCGGAGCAGTCGAAGGCGTTGGGCCCCGCCGCGCCGTACACGTACGGTGCGCCGAGTTTGCTCATGGCGGCGTCGAGGGCGACCTCGCCGAGGCTCTTCTGGGGGGCCACGAAGGGCAGCGGGCCGCCGGGCAGTTCGATACCGGGGATGGCCGGGATCTGGATCTCGTTGGGAACCTCGAAGGTTCCGACGCCGGGGATGGTGACCGGCTGGGCCGACGCCGGAGCGGCGGGCAGGAGGATCGCGCCGATGGTGGCAGCGCCGACGGCTCCGGCGGCGACGGCACGCCGCGCCTGTCGCTTGACGGTGTTGGACGCCATGATGCGTACTTCCAATCTGCCCCACGACGCCGCACCCGGTGGTGCGGCGGACTGCGTGCCTACCGCTTCGACGCGGCGGGACTCCGTGAGGTCTCGAAAAGGTTACGAACACATCACGGGTGTTTGTAAAGCCGTGACAATCCGAAATGCCAACGCTCAACAGAAGGTCGACACTGCACGTGGGAGATATCTCACAGACAATCACGAAACGATAACTAGCAATTTTCGCGCATCCACTCCCGGTGGAATCCCGGGCGTGTCTCCCTGTTTCGCTCGGGTTACCGACGGCGTGTCGAATCGGCGTTCCCCCAGTTCGTCACGCGTGTTCCGATGGTACGACCGTCCCGAAATCGGACAAGTGTCTGAATGGTCCGATCGGATCGCGGGGCCCACCTCCGGTGTCGCTCGTGCTCGAGAGGTGTCAGTCGGACAATTGATTCATATTCATGTCGACTGTGAGCTGCCTCTCTTTTGGGTGTTCTAGATCATTCAGCGGGCATCGAAACGAAATCCCCGTGTTGTAATTCGTTCATTTCGCGGGAGTTTTCGCGCGCCCATATCTGTCGGACCCGGGCCCTAGGCTGCACGCCGTGCCCGACCCCGCAGCGCCAACGGCCGCCGCCAAGCAGTTGGCGTTCGACGAACTCGACACCCCGCTCTACGACACCACCTTCGTCGTCGTCGATCTGGAGACCACGGGAACGAGCCCGGACGGCGATGCGATCACCGAGATCGGCGCCGTGAAAGTGCGCGGCGGTGTCGTGCTCGGCGAATTCGCCACCCTGATCAACCCCGGCCGCGAGATTCCGCCCACGATCGTGCACGTCACCGGGATCACCACGGCCATGGTCTACGCCGCGCCCCGCATCGACGCGGTGCTGCCCGGATTCCTGGAATTCGCCGCGGGCGCGGTCCTGGTCGCGCACAACGCCCGTTTCGACACCGCGTTCCTGCGTGCGGCAGCGGCACGGCTGGAAACCCCGTGGCCGAATTTCCCGGTGCTGTGCACGGTGAAGCTGGCGCGGCGGGTACTGACCCGCGACGAGGCGCCCTCGGTGCGACTCGGCGTCCTGGCGCGGGTGCTCGGCGCGAGCACCGAACCGACCCACCGGGCCCTCGACGACGCCAAGGCCACCGTCGACGTACTGCACGCCCTGATCGCCCGTGTCGGCAATCAGGGCGTGCACAGTCTCACCGAACTGATGGACTACCTCCCCGGCGTCACCACCGGCCAGCGCGCCAAACGGATTTTCGCCACCGACCTGCCGCAGGCGCCCGGTGTCTATCTCTTCCGCGGCCCCGCCGACGAAGTCCTCTACATAGGCACCGCGGTGAATCTGCGTCGCCGTGTGCGCAACTACTTCACCGGTTCGGAGACCAGGGGCCGGATGAAGGAGATGGTCGCGCTCGCCACCCGGGTCGACCACGTCGTGTGCGCCCACGGTCTCGAGGCGGTCGTGCGGGAACTGCGACTGCTCGTCGCGCACGCCCCGCCGTACAACCGGCGCTCCAAATTTCCGAAGCGGGCGTGGTGGCTGACGCTGACCGACGAGCCGTTCCCGCGATTCGCGGTGGTCCGCACCTCGACCGCGGATGCGCTCGGCCCCTTCCGTTCCCGCCAGGACGCCGCCGATATCGCGGCCACCGTGGCTGAGCATTCCGGGCTGCGAACCTGCACCGCGCGGTTGCCGCGCGACGGGGTCCACGCCTGTCCACCCACGGCCGTCGGCGGCTGCCCCGCCGCCGCCCCGTCCGGAAATCCCACGGTCATGGCCGATTACGCCGCCGCTCCCGCCGCGGTGCGTGCGCTGTTCAGCGGATATTCCGACGTCGTCCTGCGCCGGATGGTCGACACGATCGACACCTACGCCCGCGCCGAGCATTTCGAGGCCGCGGCCCGATTGCGCGACCGCACCGTCGCCGTGGTCCGCGCGCTGCGCCGCGTACAACGCCTCGCTGCCCTGGCCCGGTTGACCGAGATCATCGTGGCGGGCCCGGACGGTGCGGGCGGATGGGAGTTCGCGGTGATCCGGTACGGCCGCCTGGCCGCCTCGGGTACCGCGGCGCGGGGCACGCCGCCCATGCCGGTGGTCGAACACCTGGTGGCCGCCGCGGAAACCGTTGTCCCGGAAGGTGATTCCACGGCGGCGTGGATGGAGCCGCCGGAGGTCGCGCGTGCCGGGGCGGGTCCACCGCTGCGCGGTGCGCCCCCGGAGGAAGTGGGCCTGGTCGTACGGTGGTTGACGCGGCCGGGTGTGCGGATCGTGCGGACCGCCGAGGGGTACTGCGAACCCGTCCACGGCGCCGCGCGGTGGACGGCGTGGGCCGAGATCGCGGAGAACGCGGCCGCGACGGCCAGGGATTCGGAGGGCGCGGACTACATCGATGCCTCGGCGGGGACGGGCCGGACGGGATCGCGCCCGTGACCCACGCGGGCCGGTCGGCGGCCTAGGCTGGCGATCATGATTAACGCGATCGTGCTGATCCAGGCCGACAACGGCCGCATTCCGGAGACCGCGCAGGCGCTCGCCGACACCGACGGTGTCGCCGAGGTCTATTCGTGCGCGGGCGATGTGGATCTGATCGCCATCGTGCGGGTGCGCGACCACGCGCAGATCGCCGACGTGGTGACCGGCCGCATCGACAAGACCCCCGGCGTGCTGCGCACCGTCACCCATATCGCGTTCAAGTCGTATTCGAGCGCGGACGTGGAAGCCGGGTTCTCACTCGGCGAGTGATCCGGCTCAGGAGATCTGGAGCGACGCGCCGTTCGTCGTCGCGATCTGACTCGGGGTGAGGACCGCCGTCACCTCGCCTCGGCATCCCGGCCTGCTGTAGACGGTCACGGTGGTGTCGGTGTGGTTCTCGACCGTCAGTTGCGGCCTGCCCGCGGTCGCCTCGAGGCATCCGACCGGATCGCGGAGTACGGAGCCGTCCATGACGACGCTGCCCTGGGCGGCGTAGGCCGATGGGGCGACGACGAGCACGCCCGCCACCGCCAGCGCACCGAATACCGCGCGCATCATGCCTGCACTCCTTGCGAATCGTTCCGACCGGCAGGCACCGTTCGCGCTGGCCGATCCCGGGGACCGGGTGCCGCAACTGTAGCGGCGGTCGCCCGCTGTACCGAGGATTGTGCCTGGTGCGTTGCCCGGTCGCTGTTTAAGACCGGTCGGTATGTAGTTACCGCCGCGGTTCCACCATCGGAAACCGCGCTACCAGGCAATATTCTACGCTCGGCCCGGTTGAGCAGCCCGGCTCGCGAGCCGTCCGCCGTTCGGCGCCCCACCATCGCGGGACGCCCGCGTTCTCAGTCCTCGCCGAGGGTGCAGGTGAGTTTGGCCCAGCTGTCCAGCAGGGCCGCGGCCTGCCCGTTATCGATCGCGGCGGCGGCGCGTTCGATGCCCGCGGCCAGCGCTTCGTGGATATCGACATCGAATTCGTGTGTGCCCTGGGACAGGTCGTAGGCGACGATCGCCGCGGCCGAATTCACCAGCACCGCGTCGCGGACCGCGCCCGCGGTGCCCGCGAGCACATCCCGTGCCACCCCGGCGTTGACATTCGCGTCACCGCCGCGCAGCGCGTCCAGGTCGACGCGGGCGATGCCGAGCCGGGTGGGGTCGATCGTGGTCTCGCGCAGCCGTCCGCCCGACACCACCCAGGCGGAGGTGGTGTCGGAGGTGGTGATCTCGTCGAGCCCGTCGTCACCGCGCACCACGAGGGCGCTCGCGCCGCGTTCGGCGAAGACCCCGGCGATGACGGGCAGCAGATCGGGGAACGCGCAGCCGATCAGTCCCGCGCGCGGTTGCGCCGGATTCGTGAGCGGGCCGAGCACATTGAAGACGGTGGGGATACCGATCTCCTTGCGTGCCGGTCCGGCGAACCGCAGGGCGGGATGGAACAGCGGCGCGAAACAGAAGCCGATCCCGGCCTCACGCACCGAACGCGCGACCGATTCGGGGCCGAGCGCGAGTTTCACCCCGAGCGCCTCCAGCACATCGGCGCCGCCGCTCTTGGACGACGCCGCGCGGTTGCCGTGCTTGACCACGGGCACACCCGCCGAAGCCACCACGATCGAGGACATGGTGGAGATGTTCACCGAACCGGACCGGTCGCCGCCGGTGCCGACGATATCGACCGCGTCACCGTCGATATGGACCAGCCGCGCGTGCCCGAGCATGCCGGTCGCCAACCCCGACAGTTCCTCCGGCGTCGGACCCTTGATCTTCATGGCGACGCCGAACGCCGCGATCTGCGCCTGCGTCGCGTTGTCGGTGAAGATCTCGTTGATCACCCAGGTCGTGTCGTCGGCGGCCAGATCGCCACCGTCGGCGAGGGTGCCCAACACCTGGGGCCAACTACGCACGGTCATCTCCACATACTCCCGTCACCACCGGCTCGCGCACCAGTTCGTCGCGATGCAGCCTAGTTGGCCGCGCCCGGTTGCAGCGCGTCCCAACCGTCGGCGAATCCGTCGTGGCGCTGGGCCAGACCCGCCATCCTGGAGCGCTCCTGCGAGCAGTGCAGGGCGTCGAGCACCTGGACTCGTCGCAGGATCAGCGGCGCGAGTGCGTCCCCGATGACCGGATTCGGTTCCGGCGCGTACCCGTCCTGCGCGGCGATCTCGCACACCCGCTCGTGCCGGTCGGCCGGAATCCGCAGGTGATGGCGCAACACGACGGCGGCGTCGGGGGCGAATCCGGTCGCGCGGGCGAGTGCGGCCGAACACGCCTCCGCGTCGTCGAAACTCGAGGCGACCACCACCAGATCGGTCCGCGACGGGTCCAGTGGTTCGGGCCCCTTCCGTCCGAACAGCCGCTGCCACAGTCCGGTCGCCACATTCGCCTCCATCTCAGCTTCTCCTTACCCGAGGCTGTCATAGTTGCCCGTGTCGTCGCGTCACGACGGGGGGCGTCGCGGGCGATCCGGCGCGTGGATCCGGTCCGAACTGGGCAAATGCTGACACGCCGCCGCGGGGTGAGAGTCGGTCCGTCCGTGCGATATCCGACACGGGGCGAGAACTTTCCCACCCGGGTACTCCTGTCGTACTACGACGAGTCATACTTAGCCCGTGACGACCGCAGTAGGGACCCCAGGATCGGCCATTACCCAGCGTGTGCACTCGCTGAACCGGCCCAACATGGTCAGCGTCGGTACCATTATCTGGCTGTCCAGCGAGCTGATGTTCTTCGCCGGCCTCTTCGCGATGTACTTCGTCGCGCGCGCGCAGGCCACCGAGTGGCCGCCGGAGCCGACCGAGCTCAATCTGAAGCTCGCCGTTCCGGTCACGGCCGTGCTGGTGGCCTCGTCGTTCACCTGCCAGATGGGCGTGTTCGCCGCCGAGCGCGGCGATGTCTTCGGTCTGCGCCGCTGGTACGTCATCACGCTGATCATGGGCGCGTTCTTCGTGAGCGGCCAGGGATACGAGTACTACCACCTCGTGCACGAGGGCACCTCGATCTCCAGCAGTTCCTACGGCTCGGTGTTCTACATCACCACCGGCTTCCACGGTCTGCACGTCATCGGCGGTCTCATCGCCTTCGTGTTCCTGCTGCTGCGCACCAAGGCCAGTAAGTTCACCCCGGCGCAGGCCACGGCCGCGATCGTCGTCTCCTATTACTGGCATTTCGTCGACATCGTCTGGATCGGTCTGTTCGCGACGATCTACTTCGTCCGCTGATCGCGGTCCGCGCCCCACAGCATTTGTACAAGTCGGTTCCGTCTACTCCAAAGGGACACAGATGAGTTCATCTCCCCCGTCAGCGCCAGAGCCCGCAGGCACCAGCGCGGCGTCCAGCCCCGACGGCACTGCCGCGGCGGCAGGCAGGATCCGCAAGCAGCGTCGCACCCGTCGGCGTATCGCGGGCGGTCTCGCGCTGCTGGTGGGTCTGGTCTCAGCGGGTTTCCTGGCCACAGCCCTGACCCCGGAGCCGCAGGTCGCGACCGCGCACGAGGACCAGTCCGCGCTGATTCGCGAGGGTAAGCAGCTCTACGAGACGTCCTGCATCACCTGCCACGGCGCGAACCTGCAGGGTGTGCTCGATCGTGGTCCCAGCCTGATCGGCGTCGGCGAGGCCGCGGTGTACTTCCAGGTGTCGACCGGCCGTATGCCGCTGGCCGCCAACCAGGCGCAGGCCACCCGCAAGCCGGTCAAATTCGACGCGCAGCAGACCGACGCGCTGATGGCCTACGTCGCCTCCAACGGCGGCGGACCCACCGTGGTCCGCGACGCCAACGGTGAGATCGCGCAGGAGTCGCTGCGCGGTGACGACATCGGCCGCGGTTCGGAGCTGTTCCGGATGAACTGCGCGTCCTGCCACAACTTCACCGGCCGTGGTGGCGCGCTGTCCTCGGGCAAGTACGCGCCCCCGCTGGACGAGGCCTCCGAGGCGCAGCTGTGGACCGCGATGGTGTCCGGCCCCGAGAACATGCCGAAATTCTCCGACCGGCAGTTGTCTGCGGAAGAGAAGCGCGACATCATCGCTTATATCAAGAACGCGCAGGAAGAAGGCGCGCCCGGCGGTTACGGCCTCGGTGGCTTGGGCCCCGCGACCGAGGGGCTCGCCATCTGGGTGGTCGGCATCACGCTCGTCGTCGGTGCCGCGATGTGGATCGGATCACGGTCATGACGGACAAGGAGCCTAACGACATGGGTCGGCCGGATGAGGGCCACGACGACGTCACGTTGTCGAAGACGGAGGAAGCCGCGCTCGCGGCCGATCCCACCGAGGCCGAACTCGACGCGATGACGCGGGACGAGCTGGTCAAGCTCGGCACCGAACGTGACGGCGTCGATGTCGCCTATCGCGCCGAACGCTTCCCGATCCCCGGCACCCGTGCCGAGAAGCGTGCCGAGCGCGAGGTCACCTTCTGGTTCGCGATCTCCGGCCTGTTCGGCGCGGCACTGATCGGCGTCTACCTGTTCTGGCCCTGGGAGTTCAAGGGCGAGGGCAACAAGGACCACGGCAAGTACCTGCTCTACACCCCGCTGGTCGGTGTCGCCTTCGGCGTCTCGGTGCTCGCCATCGGTATCGCCGTCGTGCTGATCCGCAAGAAGTTCATCCCGCCGGAGCTGTCGATCCAGACCCGTCACGACGGGCCGTCGCCCCTGGTCGAGCGCCGCACGCTGGCCGCTCAGCTCTCCGATTCGGGGGAGACCACGACCCTCGGACGCCGCAAGATGATCACCCGCACCGCGGGCGCCGGTGTCGGCGTGCTCGGTGTCGGCGCGCTGCTGGTCTTCGTCGGCGGCATGATCAAGAACCCGTGGGCCAAGGGCGACAAATCCCCGCTGTGGGTGTCGGGCTGGACCCCGGATTTCGAGGGCGAGACCGTCTACATCCGCCGCGACACCGGTCGCCCCGAGGATGTCGTACTCGTGCGCCCGGAAGATCTGGACGCCGGTTCCATGGAGACGGTGTTCCCGTGGAAAGAGAGCTGGCGCGGTGACGAGCACGCGACCTTCCAGTCGCTGCGCGGCATCCGCAACGCCGTCATGCTGATCAGGTTGCGCACCGAAGACGCGCAGAAGGCGATCAAGCGCAAGGGTCAGGAGAGCTTCAACTTCGGCGATTACTTCGCCTACTCGAAGATCTGCACCCACCTCGGTTGCCCCACGTCGCTGTTCGAGCAGCAGACCAACAAGATCCTCTGCCCCTGCCATCAGTCGCAGTTCCTCGCGACCGAATGGGGTAAGCCGGTCTTCGGTCCCGCCGCTCGCGCACTGCCGCAGCTGCCGATCACCGTAAATTCCGAGGGCTATCTCGTCGCCAACGGCGACTTCATCGAGCCGCTCGGCCCGGCTTACTGGGAGCGTCGATCATGAGTCGTGTGGCAACGCAAGCCAACGAGATGGACGAGCGGTATCGCGCCGCCGCGTTCATGAAGCGTTCGATCAACAAGGTCTTCCCGACCCACTGGTCGTTCCTGCTCGGTGAGATCGCGATGTACAGCTTCATCATCCTGTTGCTGTCGGGTGTGTATCTCACGCTGTTCTTCGATCCGTCGATGAGCGAGGTCGTCTACAACGGCGCCTACCAGCCGTTGCGCGGCGTCACCATGTCGCGGGCCTACGAGACCGCGCTGAACATCTCCTTCGAGGTGCGCGGCGGTCTGTTCGTGCGCCAGGTGCACCACTGGGCGGCGCTGCTGTTCGCGGCGTCGATCATCGTCCACCTGTTCCGCATCTTCTTCACCGGCGCGTTCCGCAAACCGCGTGAGGCCAACTGGGTGATCGGCTGCCTGCTGCTCATCCTGGCGATGTTCGAGGGCTTCTTCGGCTACTCGCTGCCCGACGATCTGCTGTCCGGCACGGGTCTGCGCGCCGCGTTCTCCGGTATCACGATCTCGATCCCGGTCATCGGCACCTGGATGCACTGGCTGATGTTCGGCGGCGACTTCCCCGGCGACATCATCATCCCGCGCCTCTACATCGCGCACGTGCTGCTGTTCCCCGGCATCATCCTGGCGCTGATCGCGGCGCACGTGGCCCTGGTCTGGTACCAGAAGCACACGCAGTTCCCCGGCCCGGGCCGCACCGAGAACAACGTCATCGGCGCGCGCATCGTCCCGGTGTTCGCCGCCGACCAGGGCGCGTTCTTCGCCTTCACCCTCGGCATCGTCGGCATCATGGGCGGCGTGCTCCAGATCAACCCGATCTGGAACCTGGGTCCGTACAACCCGTCGCAGGTCTCGGCGGGTTCGCAGCCCGACTTCTACATGATGTGGACCGACGGCATGGCGCGACTGATGCCGCCGTGGGAGCTGTACCTGGGCCGCTACACGATTCCGGCCGTGTTCTGGGTCGCGCTCATCATGGGTCTGGTGTTCACGGTCCTGATCGCCTACCCGTGGATCGAGAAACGCCTCACCGGCGACACGGCGCCGCACAACCTGTTGCAGCGTCCGCGTGACGTGCCGGTGCGTACCGCGATCGGTGCCATGTCGATCGCCTTCTACGTGGTGCTGACGCTGTCCTGCGTCAACGACATCATCGCGCTGAAATTCGACATCTCGCTGAACGCGACCACCTGGGCGGGCCGTATCGGTCTGCTGGTGGTGCCGCCGCTGGCCTACTTCGTCGCCTACCGGTTCTGCATCGGTCTGCAGCGCAGTGACCGCGCGGTACTCGAGCACGGCATCGAGACCGGTGTGATCAAGCGTCTGCCGCACGGCGAGTACATCGAGGTGCACCAGCCGCTCGGCCCGGTCGACGATCACGGCCACCCGATCCCGCTGGAGTACCAGGGCGCGAGCGTCCCGAAGAAGATGAGCAAACTGGGTTCGGCGGGCAAGCCCGGCACCGGTTCGTTCCTGCGGGCCGATCCGAAGGCGGAATCCGACGAGCACTTCAGGCTCGAGCACGAGGAAGAGCACAAGCAGCTGAAGGTGCTGCAGGCGGCTCAGGACCGGGCGAACGGCAACGGCCGTCACGGTCACTGACAGCCGGTCCGATATGTGAGAGGCCCCCGAGTCGAATCGACTCGGGGGCCTCTCACGTCGAAGGGGTCAGCGGCGGCGCGCGGCCTCGATCGCCTCGAATTTGGCGAAGTTGTGGCGGGCGTCGGCGAGGGCGTCGTGGGCGTCGGGCGGGACCGGGGGCAGTTCCGGCCTGCCGTGGAACTCCCAGTGCTGGCGCAGTTCGTTGGTGTAGCGGGGCAGGGTGTTGGGCAGGTCGACCATCGAACCCCACAGCTGACACAGGGCGACGTGGTCGTAGGCACTGACCCAGGCCCACAGTTCGGGCTGCACGGTGGGGCGCGGGACGAGGAACCTGTAGAGGTCCGTACGGATCTGTTCGCGGCTGCGCCACAGCGGTGAGGCGGGGGGCGGCAGTTGCGGCAGCACGTACTTGCGCACCCACGGGCCCGCTTTGGCGGGCTCGAATTCGGTGGAAACCGCGTAGTACTCGCGCCCGTCCTCGCAGACGACGCCGATCGACACCAGGTCGATCACCACGCCGTCCTCGATGAACTCGCAGTCATAGAAATATCTCAGCGAGATCGACCTCTCCTCGATGATCTGGTCCGGTTGGGGGACTTGGTGCCGGTGCTCAACCCTATGCGGGACGGCGGGCGGAGCGCGCGCAAGGGCACCCGGGGTGCGGATTCGAACACTCGGTGGTATTGATTCGACCCCTACCTCCGGGTATTCGCGGGACTGATCGGTCCGTATTCTGAAGTGGTGAACTGGACCGTCGACGTACCCATCGATCGCTTGCCGGAACTGCCGCCGCTGCCCGCGGAGCTGCGCAGGCGCCTGGACGCCGCGCTGGCCAGACCCGCCCTCCAGCAGCCGTCGTGGGACCCCGAGCAGGCCGCGAACATGCGCACCGTGCTCGAGAGCGTGCCACCCATCTGCATGCCCGCCGAGGTCGTCGAGCTGCGCGAGCGCCTCGCCGAGGTGGCGAGGGGTGAAGCGTTCCTCATGCAGGGCGGTGACTGCGCCGAAACCTTCGCCGACAACACCGAGCCGCATATCCGGGGCAATATCCGGACCCTGCTGCAGATGGCGGTGGTGCTGACCTACGGCGCCAGCCTGCCGGTGGTGAAGGTCGCGCGGATCGCGGGCCAGTACGCGAAACCGCGTTCCTCCGACACCGACGCCCTGGGTCTCAAGTCCTACCGCGGCGACATGGTGAACTCGCTGCACCCCGACGCGGCATTGCGCGAACACGATCCCTCGCGCCTGGTGCGCGCCTATGCCAACGCGAGCGCCGCGATGAATCTGGTGCGCGCGCTGACCAGCGCGGGCATGGCCGACCTGCACAAGGTGCACGACTGGAATCGCGATTTCGTCTCGCAGTCGCCCGCGGGCGCTCGATACGAGGCCCTGGCCGAGGAGATCGACCGCGGCCTTGCCTTCATGACCGCGTGCCGGGTCAACGACCCGAGCCTGCAATCCGCGCGTATCTACGCCAGCCACGAGGCGCTCGTGCTCGACTACGAGCGCGCGATGCTGCGCCTCGGTGCGGACCCGGCGACCGGTGAGCCGCTGCTCTACGACCTGTCCGCGCATTTCCTGTGGATCGGTGAACGCACCCGCCAGCTCGACGGCGCCCATATCGCGCTGGCCGAACTGCTCGCCAACCCGATCGGGCTCAAGATCGGCCCGACCACGACACCGGACCAGGCCGTCGAATACGTCGAGCGGCTCGATCCGAACAACGAGCCCGGCCGCCTGACCATCGTGTCCCGCATGGGCAATTCGAAGGTCCGCGAGGTGCTGCCGCCCATCATCGAGAAGGTGCAGGCCACCGGTCACCAGGTGATCTGGCAGTGCGATCCCATGCACGGCAACACCCACGAGGCGTCGACCGGCTACAAGACCCGCCACTTCGACCGCATCGTCGACGAGGTGCAGGGCTTCTTCGAGGTGCACCACGCCCTCGGCACCCATCCCGGCGGCCTGCACATCGAGCTGACCGGCGAGAACGTCACCGAATGCCTGGGCGGCGCGCAGGACATCTCCGATCTGGACCTGAGCGGTCGCTACGAGACCGCCTGCGATCCGCGCCTGAACACCCAGCAGTCGCTGGAACTGGCCTTCCTGGTCGCGGAAATGCTGCGCTGAGCCCGATCGGAAACGGCGGCGTCGAGTAGTCGGCGCCGACCGGAGGAGGACGCCCTCGACGACGTGGACGAGGATTTCGTCTTCGAGATCGTCCGCCGGACCACCGGTATCGCCTGGACCGCGATACAGGAAGCGTTCTATCGCGTGTGGACGAATACGGTCTGACCCCTTCGGGAATGCGCGGTGCTCACCCGCTTCGGAAGCAGGAAGGGCGTGGCGAGGAGCAGGATTCCGGCGGCGGCGATGGCCGCGCGGGGGCCGGTGTAGCCGGCCATCAACCCCCACGTCACGGTGATCAACGCGGTGCTGAGACTGCCGGTGATCGTCCACGCGGTGAGTACCCGGGCGCGGCGGCTGTCGTCGGTGTTGCGCAACCGGTAGGCGCCGACGGCCGGGGTGAAAATGCTCGCGCACACGATCAGTCCGAACTGGGTGGCCATCACGATCAGGAGGCCGACGGGGCCGGGCTGGACGAAGGCGAGTCCGATCGGCCAGCAGGCGCGCAACGCGCCGAAACCGCGCAACACCCGCCGTTCGCCGTGACGGGCGACGACGTGGCGGGCGAGTCGCGATCCGATCAGCCCGCCGACACAGGGAACGGCGAACGCCAAACCGTACTGCCATGCCGGAAACCCCATGTGGGAGAGCATGAGAACGGCCAGGAGCGGTTCCGTCGCCATGATCAGGCCGTTGAACAGCGCGGTATTGAAGAACAGCGGCCGCAGGGTCGGATGGCCGAGGATATAGCGCCATCCCTCGACGATGTCGCCCCATCTCGTCGCGGTCGGTTTCGGGGCGGGGCGCGGCTCGGGTTCCCGGATCGCGGTGACGGCCAGCCCTGACAGCAGGTAGCTCACGCCATCCACCAGGACGGTGATCGCGGGCCCGAACAGTCCGATGGCGGTACCGCCCAGCGGCGGTCCGACGATCGTCGCCGACCACGTGGTCGACTCGAAACGGCTGGTGGCGACCAGAAGCCGGTCGTCGGGGACGATGGTCTTCAGATACGCGCCACTGGCCGCGGTGAACGCGATCTTCGCCGTCGCGGTGACCACGGCGACCACCAGAATTTGCGCGAACGACAGCACCCCGAGGAGGTAGGCGAGCGGGATCGATGCCAGCGCCGCGAAACGGACCAGGTCCGCGGTGATCATGATCGGCCGTTTGGCGCGGAACTCGATCCACGGCCCGAGCGGGATCGCCAGCAGCGCCCCGATCGCGAGCCCGGAGGCGGAAAGCGCGGCCACCCGGGCCGGGCCCGCGCCCAGGATCTCGATGGCGACGATCGAGAACGCGCCGAATCCGAGTCCGGTCCCGTAGGCGCTGACCGCGTAGGCGGCCCACAACCACCCGAACGCCCCGCCCGAGGCTGCCTTCCGCCGCATATCCCGACCCTTCGCTCATCACCGCGACAACACCGTGTTGTCCGAGTGATTGAAGCCGGTCGGTGGACATCGGCACCAACAACGGAATGGGTTGCGTGTCACAACTTCTCGTTGTGGGGGTAGGTTCGGCCTGGTGGATCTGGATGCTGTGCGTACCTTCGTCGCGGTCGTGGAGACCGGCCAGTTCCAGGCCGCCGCGGACGACCTGCGGATCACCCAGCAAGCGGTGTCGAAACGCATAGCCGGACTGGAGCGCGAACTCGGCGTCCGCCTGTTCGCACGCACCGCGCGCGGCGCGCAGCCCACCGTCGACGGGCAGGCGCTGCTGCCGCACGCGCGTGAACTGCTGCGTGCCGCCGAACGGGTGCGGTCCGCGGTGACCCCGGGGCGCAGAGCCCTCCGGATCGACGTCGTCAGCCGCAGGGTCGTCACCGCCGGAGTCCTGCACGCCTTCTACCAGCAACATCCGGGCATCGAACTGGATGTCGTCGCCCTCACCCACCTCGAGGCGGACCAGGCGCTGGCCGAGGTCAGCGCGGGCACCGTCGACGCGACCTTCCGATCGCTGCGCGCGGGCAAAGCGCCGGACGGTCTGCGCGCGGCGCGCGCCATCGACGACCGACACAACCTGCTGGTGGGACCACGCCATCCACTGGCCGACGCCAGGACCGTGACACCCGCCGAACTCGGCGACTACCCCATCTGGATGCCAGGCATGACCGACAGCGAGCCGATCGGCTACTACGAGGATCTCGCGTCGGCGTTCGGACTCACCATCGACACCATCGGCCCGAGTTTCGGCGTCGAACCCCTGCTCGCCGAACTCGCCGATTCACCCCGCCTCGCCACCTTCCTGGGCGAGGGTTCGCGCTATCTCTGGCCGGAAAGCTACGACCTGCGCCGCATCCCGATCGTCGACCCGATCCCCGTCTACCCCCTGTCGGTGATCTGGCGCGCCGACAACCCCCACCCGGTCCTCGCCGATTTCCTCGCCTACCTCCGGACGAACTACGCGGCGAGCGCCCGCGACGACATCTGGGTACCCGACTGGGCCCGCTGAGAGTCGCTCCGGGCGGTCCGCTGACCCGGCGTCGAAGCGCCCCCGCCGAAATGGCGACGGCGACCGGCTGTCGACGATGTGGCGTTCGTGCCCGCGCCGGGCGAGCCCAGTCTCCGGTCGAGTGCCCGCGGCGACCTGATCACCGATCAGATTCAGTATCGCCATGGCGGTGTGGGCGGATATCCCGAACACCGCGACCTCCGGGACCCGATAGCTATGCCACAAACCAGCGGTGAACGCCACATCGGTACGAGTGTCGTCGCCGGGGACTCCGAGCACGCCCCAGCCGTGCCTACCGATATTCTCGACCAGGCGCTGGTCGGCGGGATGCATCTCGGCACGATTTCCGTAGTCATGACACACCACGCACGAGCAATGCGTATTTCCCACGGCAGCAACTCTAATGGAGATTGTCCCCGCGCTCATTCGGAGCCGCCGATGACAGTCGGGTCCGACCTCGCGACATGCCGGACAACCACCTTCGGATGCGGCCGGAGTTCTTACGCCGTCGCGTTCGGTGGATCTCGTCGAACCAGTCGGGTAGCGGTTCACGTGCGGCGAGCCACGTGTGCGGGACTCCGGAGATCCCATTCCGGTCGGCACCGATTCCGGTGTGGGCCGCGATGATTCCGCCGACGATGGCGCAGGTGGTGTCGATATCTCCGTCCGCCGCGATACAGGTGGCGATCGCGCGGGGGTAGTCGCCCAGATGGGTGGCGGCGACCCAGATCGTGAACGGCACCGTGTTCTGCGCGGTGACGAGCGATCCGTTGCCCAGCTCGGCCGCGGCTTCCGCCGCGGGTACGCCGAGCAGTGTCCGGGCTCGGCGGATCAGGCGCGTCGTGTCACCGTCATCGAGGTGGTCGAGCAGTGTGTCGACGAATTCCGTTGGGGTGAGCCGTATTCCGTTTCGTCGGGTATGTGCGGCCTGACCGGAGGCCAGCGCTACCGCGACCGCGCCGATGATGCCTTCGGGATGTAGGTGGGTCACCTGAGCGGACCGTATCGCCTCGGCGACAATTCTTTTCGGATCGCCCGCGTAGAACGCGCCGAGTGGAGCGACCCGCATGGCGGCACCGTTGCCGCAGGAGCCCTGGTGGTCGTACGCGGCCGCGGACGCCACGTGCCAATCCGTTCCCTCCCGGATGCGGCGCAGGGTGTCGACGGTGACGAAACCGTAGTCGCGGCCCCGGTCGAGGCGACGGGCGAAGGCGGCGGCCAGGCGCGTGCGATCGATGTCTCCGTGGACGGCGATTTCGGCGACGACCGTGCAGGCCATTTCGGTGTCGTCGGTCCATCGCCAGGGCCCGTCGGGGACATCGCCCGCGAGAAGTTCCGGAATCGACCGGCGCATGACGGGGAACTCCGCCCCTACCGCGTCCCCGACCGAAAGCCCGTCCAGTGAATCGAGCATCGCATCGCTGTACATCGGGTCGGATGGTAGTCGTCTCGAATCGGCGATTGCGCGGGGCTACTCGATGCCGCGACTCTCGTTCGTCGCGTCGACACGGTGGTCCAAGCGGGTCATCAGAGGGAACCGGAGAACGGTCAGGAATCGAGAAGCACGGGTGGCCCGGTGCGAATTAACGTTGTCGGTATGAACATCATTGCTGATCAGAGCGTTATCGAAGCCGTCGTTCTCGAGGCGGAAGATCCTGCGGCGGCCGCTGCCTTCTATGAGGCCGCGTTCGGGCTCGGGGACCGGTTGCGGGTGCGTGAGTCCGCGACTGCCACGTCCGGGTTCCGGGGGTTCATCCTGTCGCTGGTGGTGGCGCAGCCGGGGACCGTGGACAGTCTCATCGGCACCGCCGTGGCGGCGGGAGCGTCCGTGCTCACGCCCGCGAAGAAGAGTTTCTGGGGGTACGGCGGGGTGGTGCAGGCTCCCGACGGCGCGATCTGGAAGATCGCGACCTCGGCGAAGAAGGACACCGGACCGTTCACGCGCGAAATCCAGGATTTCGTGGTGTTGCTCGGAGTGGAGGACGTGAAGGCGACCAAGCGGTTCTACGTCGACCGGGGTCTTCGGGTCGGCAAGAGTTTCGGCAGCAAGTACGTGGAGTTCGACACCGCGCCGTCGACGGTGAAGTTGGCGCTGTACGGTCGTCGCGCCGCGGCCAAGGACGCGGGAGTGTCGGCGGAGGGTTCGGGTTCGCATCGCCTCGCGCTCACCGGCGGCGTGGGCGCGTTCACCGATCCGGACGGCTTCGCCTGGGAAGCCGCCGACGCCTGAGGCCGACGGGCCGGGGGACCCGTCGCGGGCGCCGACGAACTACGGCGATGCGACCCGAGCGGGTGTCAGGGCAGTGCGGTCAGGGTGACGGTGCTGCCGGGAGTCACCTTGCTGCCCGCACCGGGACTCTGCCCGATCACCACCGAACTGTCGGACGGCGTCAACTGCTGGACCTGGACGTTCAGGCCGAGAGCTTCCAGCTTCGCGCGGGCCGAGCCCACATTCTGGCTGACCAGGAACGGCACCTTCACCGCGTTGGAGACGATCAGGGCCACGCCCTCGCCGTTGCCGACGGTACTTCCGGCGGCCGGATCGGTGCCGATGACCTGGTCGGCGTCGATGCCCTTGTCGTATTCGGTCCTGGTCTCGCTGACCTTGATCCCGGCTTTGCCGAGCGCTTCGATCGCCTCTTCGGTGGTCTTGCCCCGGACGTCGGGCACCTTCACCGGCTGCGCGCCGCTACTGCGGTAGACCTTGACCTGCCCGCCCATCGGCAGCACGGTGCCCGGACCGGGATCGACCCGCGCGACAGTGCCTTTCGGCGCGCTACTGCCCGTCTCGCCCGCGTCGACCGGCAGTAGTCCGGCGTCGCGGATCAGCTGGTTGACCTTCTTCACATCGTCACCCGGTGTGACCGGGGGGACGGCGGGTTTGCCGCTGGAGACCAGCACCGCGACGGTGGAACCCTTGGTCACCTTGGAACCGGCGGACGGGTCGCTGCCGACCACGCCGCCGACGGGGATGGTGTCGGACGCCTTCTGTCTGATCTCGGTCACGAATCCGGCGTCCTGCAATGTGGCGGTGGCCTTGTCGCTGGTGAGGCCCGCGATGGGCGGCACCGACTCGTAGCGGCCGACGCCGAGCCACCAACCGCCGACGCCGACGATCAGGGTCAGCACGGCGACAACGGCCACCCACACCAGGGTGGTGCGCGAGCGTTTACGGCCGGGCTCGTAGTTCTGGTGCGGTGCGGGCTGGCGCATATCGGCGCGCTGATGATCGTGGGCGCGCGGATCGTAGTCGTCGGGCGGACCGTAATCCGGCACGCGCGGCCGCTGGGTCGTCACGACCTTGGTGTGCTGCGGGTCGTGCGATTCCATCGCCGGACGCGGCGCGGGGGCTTGGCGCGGGTCGAGATCGGCCACCGAGGCGAATCCCGCGCTCAGATGCTCGGCCGATTCCTGTGGCGCGGGCACGCGGTAGGGCGGCAACCGCAACGCGGCCGCGACGGCACGCAGTTCGGACACCATCTGATTGGCGTCGGCGAAACGGTGCGCGGGTTCGCGGGCGGTGGCCCGGGCCACCAGTTCGTCGAATTCCGGCGGCACACCCGAGATGAAGGTGCTCGGACTCGGCACGTCGTTCTCGATGCGCTGGTAGGCCACCGACAGCGAGGTGTCGCCGGTGAACGGCACACGGCCGGTGAGCAATTCGAAGATCAGGATGCCGAACGAGTAGACGTCGCTGCGGGAATCGGCGGTGCCCGCGGTGACCTGTTCCGGGGACAGGTACGCCGCCGTGCCGAGGATGACGCTCGCCGAGGTGGTGTTCGCCGCGGCCACCGCGCGCACCAGCCCGAAGTCTGCGATCTTCACTTCGCCCGCGTCGGAGATCAGCACGTTCTCCGGTTTGATGTCGCGGTGCACGAGACCGGCCGCGTGGGCGACGCCGATCGCCGCGAGTACCGGATCGGCGACCGCGCGCACCGCGTGCGGCGGCATCGGGCCGCGTTCGCGCAGTAGTTCGCGCAGTGTGCCGCCTTCGACCAGTTCCATGATCAGGAACGGGTAGTCGCCGTCGACGCCCTGGTCGTATACCGCGACCAGGGACGGGTGCTTGAGTTTGGCCACCGCGCGGGCCTCGAATTCGAACCGGGACAGGAACTGCGGATCGGAGGCGAATTTGGGATCCATCACCTTGATGGCGACCGGACGATCCAGTCGCGTGTCGACCCCGCGGAAGACCATGGACATGCCGCCACGCGCGATCGGCGCGTCAATCCGGTAGCGCCCTTCCAGCATCTGCCCGATCAAGTGATGTCCTCCGGCTTTCACAAAGTTCTCACCCCTCGCCGATTACGCGACAAGCGAACCGCCGCCCGGTGCGGCACCACGATCGTAACCGGGAACAGGTGCCCGACCCGGCGGTGTCTTCGATCGGCCGTGTGTGTTTCTCCGTCGACCCGCGCAGGCGGGGTTGCCCCCGGGTGTCTCATGGCGCGCGGCGGCGACGGTCTACCGTTTACCGGGTGAGCGCATTTCCCTGTAGCGAGGACGTTCTTCCCGAGTCGGTAACCCTGTTGCCCCTGCCCGAAGTCGCGGATCGACTCGGCATCGTGGTGACACGGGTACACCAGATGTTGCGTGACCACGAGTTGCTCGCTGTCCGCCGTGACGGCGTCGCCGGGATTCCCGAGCGTTTCTTCGACGCGGACGGCAATGTCACGCGATTCCTGCCCGGCCTGATCACCGTGATGAAGGACGGCAAGTACTCCGACGAGGAGATCCTGCGATGGATCTTCACCGACGACGACACGCTGCCAGGCAAACCGGTCGACGCCCTGCACGGAACGCTGGCCCGCGAAGTCATCAGGCGAGCGGCCGCCGAGCCGTTCTGAGGCGGTCGCGCACGGCCGATGCCGCGAATTCGGCGGCCGCGACACGCAACCGCACGCGGCGGGGTACCGCCGCGCGGGTCCGGAAGATGTCGTAGCCGCCGGATTCGACGCGATCGAGAATGCCCGCGTAGAGGGTGCTCGCGGTGCGGATCGCGGGTCGCACCCGGGGATCGAGCAGGTCGATGCCGGGATTCGCGCGCCGGTAGATGTCACGGTTGATCGCGATCAGGTGCGACAGCGCGCGGCGCACCCTCGGATCGGTGCGGCCGGTGTCGCGGCAGTGCGCGAGCAGTGCGCGGTCGACGCCGAACGCGGCGAGTTCGTCGGCGGGCAGGTACAGCCGCCCGCGATCGAGATCCTCCGCGACATCGCGCAGGAAGTTGGTGAGCTGGAATGCCTCGCCGAGCGCGGCCGCCGCGGGTTCGGCCGCTTCGACCGGAACCACCGTGCCGAGTACGGGCAGTAGTTGCAGCCCGATCGCCGCCGCCGAGCCGCGCATGTATTCGCGCAGGTCGTCCATGGTCGGGTAGTGGTCGCGGAATTGCGAGGTACCGGGGATGTCCATGCGCATCGACGCCAGGAACACGCGGAAATGCGCGGGTGCGATGTCGTAGCGGCGAATGGTGTCGGTGACCGCGAGCAGCACCTGGTCGCGGTACGCATCGGCCCCGGGGAGTTCGGGTCGCGTCTGCGGAGAGGTCGGCGGCGGTGCCTGGGATGTCGAGGGGGCGGCGCCCGCGCCCGCCGTCTTCGCGCCGTCGCCGGTCCGAGTGCGGATCCCGGTGCGGCCGATCGCGGGCCCGTGGCGCTCGATGCTCGCCCACAGTTGCCGCTCGATCGAGTCGAGTTGTTCGGTCGCGTCCGCCGCTGCCTCCGGGTCCACGCCCGACCGGGCCCTCCGATCCCCGGATATCGCACCGCCGGAACCGTTTTCGACGTCGACGATATCGTCGACCACGCGGGCGAAGGCGTAGAGCGCGTGCACGGCCGAACGCCGCGACGGACCGAGCAGGCGGGTCGCGAGATGGTAGGTGCGTCCGTGTTCGGCCGCGATCCGCCCGCAGAGTTCGTAGGCGTCGGCCAATGCGGAAGCCGCACCCGACGACCCGCCGATCGTTGCCCCGGAAGCCAGGGCCGCGGTCATGTTCGGGCGGGTGTGGTCGGCAGTTCCGCCGGGGGAGTGGCCCGGAGCCGCAACGGGTCGACCTTGCGCAGCGACGACGCGGCGACCACGGCGGCGAAGGTCGCGGCGGCGACGTGCCAGAAGCTGTAGAGCCCGATCGAGCCGTCCGGCTGGAATACCAGCATCAGCCACGCGCACAAGCCGACGAGCACCATCAGCGTCGTCGTCGAGAGCGCGAAACCGGCGGCCAGTGCGAGCGGCCAGGAGTAGTACCAGGGCAGCGCGGCGGGGGAGAGGATGACGATCGCGACGAAGGCGATCAGGATGCCGAGCACCGCCTCGCGTTCGCTGTGCCGGAATCGCCACCAGGTCGCCACCAGCACCGCGACCAGGGCGAGCGCGCACAGCGCCCGGGTGATCACCAGCACCGGATCGGTGTTGAACGGGGTCACCCAGGTGACGGCGTGCGCCATGATCGTCGGCAGCGACAGCCAGTTGATGATCTTCTTCGAACCCGACAGCGCCGTCAGCCAGCCGATGCCGACACCGGCGATGGCCGAGGCCGCGACGAACACCACGGCGAAGACACCGAGTCCGAGTCCGGCGATCTTGGCGAACATCAGGGCCGGATTGGGGTTGTCCTGGGACGGCCGAGCCGCGTCGTCGTGTTCGGAATCGGTGACCTGCGACGGATCGAGTCCGGCGCGCTGGGCGGCGCGGCGTTCCTTCTCGTGCAACATCCAGATCCACACCAGGAAGGGCAGCGCGATACCCGCCGTCGCCTTGATGGCGACGCCGATCGCGACCACGACGATGCCCGCCACGTGGTGACGTTCCAGCACCAGCGCGATACCGGCGCACATCAGCCCGACCATCAGCATCTCGTTGTGGACGCCGCCGATCAGGTGGATCAGCACCAGGGGGTTGAGCACGGCCAGCCACAGCGCGACCGTCGGCTTGCCGCCCAGATGTTTGGTCAGATACGGCACCGCCCACATCATCAGCGCCAGTCCGGGCAGCATGACCAGTCGCAGCGCGATGGTGCCCGCGATCACGTTGTCGCCGGTGATGGCGGTGATGGCCCGGCCCAGCAGCAGGAAGACCGGGCCGTAGGGCGCGGTGGTGGTGGTCCAGACCGGGCTCACATTGTCCAGAAGCACGCCGGGATTGGCGACGGGGCCGACCTGGTAGGGATCGAAACCGTCGCGCAGCAGCGCGCCCTGCGCCAGATAGGAGTAGGCGTCGCGGCTGAACATGGGCACCGCGAACAGCAGCGGGAAGATCCAGATGCCGACGATCGCCCGCAACTCGTTCAGGGTCACCCCCGCGCCCGGACGGTCGCCGAGTCCGATGGTGGTGCGGCCGAGGCGAACCCACGCGGTGATCATCAGCAATACGCCGACCCAGATCACCATGGTCGAGAGGGCGTAGCCGTGGCCGAAGCGCAGCCACGACAGGTGCATCGCCTCCAGCAGCGGATCGCGTTTGCGGACGCTGCCCGCGCCGAAGCCGCCGAAGGTGATCATCACCGCGCCGAAGAGACCCAGCAGCGCCGAGTGGCCCTCCGGACTCCGGACGAAATCGGTGTAGGTCTGCACGCGTGCGCGCAGCGTGTCGGCGCGTACCGAGGATTCGGACTGCGAAACGGCGTCGTGCGAACCTGCCGGGGTTTCGGGGGCACGGGTATCCGGGGGTGGCATATGGTGTCGGTCCCCCCGGTCAGGTCGGCGGTCGCAACCGCGAGCGAATTAGGTCGGCGATCAGTTTAATGGTTCGTCGGGAACACTATCCCGCTGGTGCGTGGGGTTTCATCCCGAGTGGAATCGTGGCACCGGTGATCCGGTTTGCCGCGAGTTTCCCGGACAGCAGTGCGGTGGGCACCCCGACGCCGGGTGTGGTGCCGCAACCGGCGATAACCACATTGTCGCTGGACGTCGGAAAATTACGAGTTCGAAATGGTCCGGTCTGCCGGAACAGATGCGCGGCGGAGAAGGGTGTGCCCGCGATCATCCCCTTGTCGCGCCATGTCTTCGGGGTGTCCAGATGGTCGACGGTGAAATGCGTGGCGATCCCCCGGTAGCCGCGCGCTTCCAGGACGCCGAGCAGTTCGCGCAGATAGGGCGCGCCGAGCCGATCCCAGTCCAGCGGCGCGGACACCAGATTCGGGCACGGCGCCAGCAGTGAGAACGGTTCGTGTCGTCCGTCCTCGCGCTCGATGAACAGCGCGGGGTCGGTGAGGGCGGGGCGGGTCAACAGCAGTGACGGATCACTCATCGTCGTGCCCTTCCCGCGCCCGGCCGCGATCTCGGCGAAGGTGCGGTCCCACGCGGCCCCGAACTCGATGGTGTGGTGGGCCCGCACCGGCCAGGTCGCGGCGACCGAGGCGGGAACGGTCCCGTGGGCCACGACGGCGGACGGCGCGGCGCGCAGCCCCCGTCGCCGCCGGAGCCCGAACCGTTCGATGACGCCGAGATCGGCGGTCAGCACCACCGCGTCGCAGGACAGCGCGCTGCCGTCGGCGAGTCGCACCCGCCTTGCTCGGCGGTCGTCGTATTCGAGTCCGACGACCTCGGTGTTCAGCTGCAAGGTGCCGCCCGCCGAGGTGAAGGCGTCGGCCATGGCGGCCGCGACGGCACGCATGCCGCCGCGCGGGAAGTACACGCCGAGGGAGGTGTCCATATGCGGGATCGCGCCGTAGACCGCGAGGGCCTCGGCGGGCGCCATCCCCGCGTAGAGGGCCTGGAAGGTGAACAGGCGGGCCAGTCGTGGATCGCGCAGGAATCGGCCGACGCGCGGACCGAGCCTGCCGAACCCACCCAGGCGGACGAGTTCGAGCAGCGCGGCCCGTTTCTCCGGCCGCCGGATCATGTCCAAGGGCGAATCGAAGTTGGTGTCCATGAATTCGGTGAACTCGGCGCGATAGATCCGGCCGAGCCAGTCGCGCAACAGTCGGTAGCCGCGTGCCTCGCGCGGCCCGCAGGTCCGCTCGACCTCCTCGGCCATCCGGTCGGGGTCGGCGAAGACACGGATGGTCGAATCGTCGGCGAAGCGCGCGTGATAACTCGGCGCGAGCAGGTCGATGCGCAACGGCGGTGTGCAGGTGTCCCTGGTGTGCCCCACCGCCGCCAGTGCGTCGTCGATGAGTTCGGGCAGGGTCAGAACCGTTGCACCGGAGTCGATTTCGTAGTCCGGACCGGCGTAGCGCCCGACCCGGCCGCCGGGGTGGTCGGCCTGTTCGAGCAGGGTGACGGTGCGTCCGGCGCCGCGCAGATACAGTGCCGCGGCCAATCCGGACAGTCCCGCGCCGACCACGACCACGTGCTCGGTCGGTCCGGGGACCGTCTTCATCGGATTCTCCTCGATACCTGCGCGGCGCACAGCGAATGCACCGCTGCCGCCGTGACCGGACGGGGACATGCCTGTACGCCCGTCGAGTCATCGGTTCTCACGTGGGCCGCGCTGTGCGCGCCCGTTCGGCGCGACGGTGCGAATACACTCCGCCGGGGCCGAAGTGTTGCGGAAGTATCTTCTCCCGCAACGGATTTCACTCGTCGTCGGTGCGCTCTTCGACCGGGGTCGCGGCGCAGGAACGAGGTAGTCGGATCGCACGGCGCGCGGGCAGGCCCGCCGCCATGATCAACCGGCGTTCCGTCTGCACGACGGTGCGGCGACGCTTGCCCGTGGTGCGAGGGGCAGGGCCTGCGCCGACGGCGATGGCGCGATCGGCTGGTCCCATGACGGCTTTCATGCGGTCCTCCTGGTTGCGGCCAGTGCCATCGCGCGCAAGGTCTTCTTGGCGGAGGAAGTGGCCGAGCTGGTTTCGATGGCGGCGAGACCGCGATCGGTGAGATCGGCGATGCGGCGTTCCACATCGTCGACGGCGCCGAGATCGGTGAGTACGGCGCGTAAGCGTTCTACTTCCTCGGCGCCGAGATCGGTGCCGAGACTGGTGCGCAGCAGTTTCGCGGAAAGCGGGTCGGTGGCGTCGGCGCGCTGCAGCGCTTCGGCCAGTAATACGGTGCGCTTACCCTCGCGCAGATCGTCGCCGGAGGGTTTGCCGGTGACCTCGGGATCGCCGAACACCCCGAGCAGGTCGTCTCGGAGCTGGAACGCGATCCCGATATCGGTGCCGAATTCCCGGTAGGCCGCGATCAGGGCCGGGTCGGCGTCGGCGACCGCGGCACCGAGGTGCAGCGGTCGCTCGACGGTATAGGCGGCGGTCTTGTAGCGGTTGATGCGCAACGCGGCGTCGACGGATTCGTCGCCGCCCGCGTGGCCGTTGATGTCGAGCAGTTGCCCGCCGAGCACCTCGGTGCGCATGAGCGCCCAGACCGGTGCGAAGCGGGTGATGGCGGCCGGATCGAGGCCGGAGGCGTGGACCATGTCGTCGGCCCAGGCCAGGGCGAGATCGCCGATCAGGATGGCCACGCTGGTGCCGAACCGGTCGGCGTCGCCCGCCCAGCCCCGCTCACGGTGACGCTGTTCGAAGTCGACGTGCACGGTCGGGAAACGGCGCCGCGTGCGCGAGGCATCGATGATGTCGTCGTGGATGAGCGCGCAGGCCTGCACGAGTTCCAGCGCGGCGCAGGCGTTGGTCACCGCCGCCGCCTCGGGGCCGTCGGCGTCACCGCCCGCGCCGAGCCATCCGATCCACGCGAAAGCGGGCCTGGTGCGTTTGCCGCCGAGAAGGACGAACTGGCGCAGCGCTTCGGCGGCTTCGACGAAGATCGGGCCGAGCTGTTCCACGGTGTCGCGGCGGGAGGCGAAGAATTCGTCGAGCGCGGATTCGGTGGCGGCGACGAACGCGGCCGACCCGAGGGTCGCCGACGGTGCCCCGGTCGAGTCGGCGGGTCCGTGGAGCGCCGCCGACGGGGTTCGCGTCGGAGTACCGGATCCGGCGGACAGTGCAACCTCCAGGGGTCATTTCGGTGGTGCCGCGCGGCGCGCGCGGCGAAAGGTCTCGTCGTGCTCGGGCGTGCCGTTTCGATGCCATGCACACCGTGCGTGATCCGGGCCGCCGCGAGGATACTGCCCAGTTGTCTAGAATACCCGTGCGCTCCGGCACGCCTGCGCGCGGTACACCTGTCGCGCGCCACGCGCTCGCTCGCCCTGTCCACGGGCCTGCCCTACGGGTCCGACCGCACCTCTACACTGGGTCGGTGACTTTCGATTCCGTCCCGGGACGCCCGACCCCTGGGAGCCCGTCCCCGACGCCGCCGATCGTCTCGGGGACCCCTTCGGTCGTGCAGAGTCTGCGGACTCGTTCGGGCGGTTCCGTGCCGTTCTCGGTGGAGTTCAACCCCCCGCGCGACGCGGCGGGTGAGGCCAGACTGTGGCGCGCGGTCCGCGAGTTCGAGCGGATGCATCCGGCCTTCGTCTCCATGACCTACGGCGCGGGCGGATCGACCAAGGACCGCACGGTCCGGGTCACCGGCCAGCTGGCGCGGGAGACCACCCTGCTGCCGGTGGCGCATCTGACCGCGGTCGGTCACAGCGTGGCGGAACTGCGCTCGCTGGTCGGCTCCTACGCCGATTCGGGAATCCGCAACATCCTCGTGCTACGCGGCGATCCGCCCGGTGATCCGCTCGGCGAGTGGCGCAGGCACCCCGAGGGTGTCGAGTACGCCGACGAACTGGTGCGCATCGTGCGCGATCTGGGCGATTTCCACGTCGGTGTCGCCTCGTTCCCGCAGGGACACCACCGCTCGCCCGACCTGGCGTGCGATACCGAATACCTGGCGGCGAAATTGCGCGCGGGCGCGGAATACTCGATCACCCAGATGTTCTTCGAGGTCGAGCACTACCTGCGGTTGCGCGATCGGCTCGCGGCCTTCGATCCGATCGAGGGCGCCAAACCGATCATCCCCGAGTTGATGCCCATCACCTCGCTGCGCACCGTCGAGCGCGCCGAGGAACTGTGCGGTCGTCCGCTGCCCGATTCGGTGCTCACGCGTCTGCGTCGGGCGGCCGGTGACGGCAAGGAAGAGGATCGCGCCGCGGTGCGCGAGGTCGGTATCCAGATCGCCACCGAGATGGCGCAGCGTCTCATCGACGAGGGCGCGCCGTGCCTGCACTTCATCACCTTGAATTTCGCCAAGGCGACCAGCGAGGTGCTGACCAACCTCGGTTACGGCGTCACCGCGGCGCCCCTCAGCGCCTGAGTATCACGAGCGCCTGAGCGTCACGCGGCCTTGGCCGAACTCAGCCCCCAGGCGTCGGCGAGCAGACGGTGCGATTCGAGTCGCTGCTCGTGATCGTGGGTGACGCTCGTGACGAGCAGTTCGTCCGCGCCGGTGACCCGCCGCAGCGCGGAAAGCCGTTCCACCACCGTGGCCGGTGAGCCGACGAACTGGGTCGCCAGCCGGTCGTCGACCAGACGCCGCTGGTCGGCCGTGAGCGGGGTGGCCGTGTCCGGATCGATGTACTCGACCGCGCCCGCGCCGGATCGGATGCTGTGCACCCAGTGCCCGTAGGTCGAGGCGCGGTGCCTGGCGGTGGCGTCGTCGGGGGCGACGACGACATCGGCCGAGACGACCACGTACGGCTCGCTCAGGTATCGCGACGGCCGGAAGGCCGCGCGATAGGCCTCGACCGCTTCGAGCGAGGTACCGGGCGACACGTGGTAGTTCGCGGCGAAGGGCAGTCCGAGGCTGCCCGCCACCTGCGCGCTCGCGCCGCCCGAACTGCCGAACAACCACACCTGCACCTGCGCGCCCTCACCGGGGACGGCGTGCAGCGCGACACCGCCGGGTGTCGTGTAGGTGCCGTCGAGCAGGGCGAGCACCTCGTCCACCTGGTCGGAGAATTCCGGCGGCTGCGCGCCCTCCTGTTGTAGGGCGTGCACGGAGGCGAGGAATTTGGTCCGGTCCACGATGCGGCCGGGTTCGAACGGCGGCGGCACCACGACGCCGTCGACGATCCTGGTCCGGCCGGTGACCGTGTCGACCACCGGACGCCCGACCTTGGGGTGGGAGGGCTCGCTGCCGAACTGCGCGCGCCGATGTCCGGAACGACCGAGACCGAGGTCGAGGCGTCCCGGATAGAGGGCGTCGATGGTGCCGAACGCCTCGACGATGGAGGCCGAGGTGTGGTGACCGACCTGGACCGCCGCCGATCCGACCCGGATGCGCGAGGTGGCCGCCGCGACCAGCCCGATGAGGGTGATCGACGACGAACTGGCCACCGCGACGAAATGATGTTCGGCCAGCCAATAGCGGTGGTAGCCCCACTGTTCGGCCCGCTGGGCGAGTTCGACGGTGTTGCGCAACGCCTGCTGCGGTGTCGATCCGGCACTGACGGGGGCCAGATCCAGGATGGACAGCGGAACGCTCATGCGTGCGCACCGCCCAGCTTCGGATCCTGCTCGCCCGCCTCGATCGCGATGCGCAGCCGGTTCTGCTCCGGCGCTACCGGGCAGGTCGCGAAATCGGTGAAGGCGCAGGGCAGATTCGCCGCGCGATTGAAATCGAGTACGACCGTGCCGTCGTCGGCGGCCGCGCCGATCGTGAGCGACCGCGCCGCGGGGTAGGTGGTGACGCCGCTGGTCGCGTCGGTGAACAGCACCCGCAGATCATCGGCGGTGCCGAAGGCGATGAGCTTCTCGGTCACCGTGCCGAGGGTGAATTCGATGGTCCCGACGGCGGTGTGGTGGTGTTCGAGCCCGTCGACCACCGCGCCGGTGGTGAGGGTGCGCGGCTCGTCGAAGGGCAGGTAACGGCCGGTCACCACCCAGCGCTTATCGGGTGCGTAGGAGGTGACGCCGGTGAACGCGCGCAGGGTGGGCGCCGCCGGATCGTGCACCCGCACCGCGTACCGACCGCTGCGCCGGATCACTTCGAGCACCCGGCCCTCGTGGCGCACGCGCAGCCCGGGAGCGCCCTCGGCGGGCCGCAGGATCTGCACGCCCGCGATGCCCTCGCCCTCGTGAACCAGACGGTCGGCGGGCTGGGCGGTGATGAACACCTTGTTGTCGGTCACCCACCAGGTGCCGGGTAGGTCGGGCAGGCGCTCGGGTTGATCGGTGAGCCAGATGAGCGCGGTCAGGCTCAGGAAGCCGAGCGGGTCGCGCAGTCGTTCCTCCCGGTCGCTGTGCCAATGTGCCCACTCGGTCTCGAAATGCGGTGCGGTGGTGGTGGTCATGACGCTGGGGCTCCTTCGTGGACTGGGCGGATACGAGTGAATGAGAGGATCCGGAGGTGGCGGGGGTCGAGACGATGCCGGTCGCGGGGCTGCGGTGATGCCGGACGGGGTGATCCCGTGTGGCCGGTAGGCGGCGAGACAGTAATGACTCGGCGGCAGATCCGGTTTCGGTACCAGGGCGGCATCGTCGCCAAGCGCACGCTGACCGGGGGCCGCCGACAGGAACTCGAGGTCCGCCGGCGGGTGAGAAGGATCGACTTGCTCATCGCGCCTCCCAATCGATGAGCCGGTGCGCCGTGGGCCCGGCGGCACCCGCGAGATCGGGGGCGAACAGGTACGCGGAATGCCACAGGGCCGAACGCGATTCCGACCGCGCGCGCGCCCGGAAGAATGCGCGCAGGCGTGTCGATATCGCCGGTCGGCCGGGGTGCTGCTCGGAGTTCGTCATCGGCGCGAGTCCTCGAGTGTGGGAATGGCGGAGAGCAGTTCGCGGGTGTAGTCGTGTCGCGGGTTGTCGAAGATCGCCTCGGTCGACCCCGTCTCGACGACGCGGCCGTGCCGCATGACCGCCACCCGGTCGCTGATGCGGCGCACCACCGCGAGGTCGTGGGAGATGAACAGGTAGCTCAGGTTCAACTCGGTTTGCAGGCGGTCGAGCAGTTCCAAAATCTGGGCCTGCACCGAGGCGTCGAGCGCCGAGACCGGTTCGTCGAGGACGAGCAGATCCGGATGCAGGGCGAGCGCGCGGGCGATGGCGACGCGCTGACGCTGTCCGCCCGACAGTTCCGCGGGACGCCGCTGGTCGTAACCGCCGGGCAGGGAGACCTGATCGAGCAGTTCCCGAACCCGCGCCCGCCGCTGCGCGCTGTCGCCGACGCCGTAGGCGCGCAACGGTTCCTCCACGATCCGCGCCACCCGCCAGCGCGGGTCGAGCGAGGCGTACGGATTCTGGTAGACGATCTGGAACCGTTGGCGCAGTCGTCGCAGCCGCGACCCGCGCAGGCTGTTCAGATCGTGGCCGTCGAAGGTCACGGTGCCGCTGTCGGGTTCGGTGAGGCGCAACGCGATACGCGCCGTCGTCGATTTACCCGAACCGGATTCGCCGACCAGCGACAGGGTTTCGCCGCGCGCCAGTTCGAATCCCACACCGGAGACCGCCGTCACCGTGGCGCCGCGCGCGCGGAAACTCTTGTGCACGTCGCGCAGCGTCAGCAGCGGGGGACCGGCGTCGGCGCGGGCCGGACGGAAACCGTCGAACGGCGCGAGGCTCGGCGACGCCGCGAACAGCCGTTTGGTGTACGGGTGGCGCGGGTGCCGAAGCACCGTCGAGGTCGGCCCGGATTCCACGATCTCGCCGCCTTCGAGCACCACGACCCGATCCGCGCGTTCGGCCGCGATGGCCAGATCGTGGGTGATGAGCAGCACGGCCGTCCCGCGCGCCGCGGTCTGCTCGGCCAGCCGGTCGAGCACCCGGCGCGCGACGGTGGCGTCCAGCGCGCTGGTCGGCTCGTCCGCGATGACCAGATCCGGTTCGGCGATGAGCGCCGAGGCGATCAGCACCCGCTGGCGTTGCCCGCCCGACAGTTCGTGGGGGTACTGGCTCGCGCGCAGTTCCGGCCGGTCGAGTCCGGCGTCGGCGAGCAGCCGCAGTGCGCGGTCACGGGCCGAGCGCCGGTCGGCGATGCCGTGCACGATCAGCGTTTCGGCCACCTGGTCGCCGACGCGGCGCACCGGATTCAACGACAGTCCGGGATCCTGTGGAACGAAACCGATCCGGACCCCGCGCAAACCACGCAGCGTGCGCTCGTCGTCGGGGCGCACCGGCTTACCGTCGAAAACCACGGTGCCGCCGGTGATCTCACCCGCCGACCCGAGCAGTCCGATCACCGCCTGCGCCAATGTCGATTTTCCCGAACCGGATTCGCCGACCAGGGCGACCACTTCGCCCTTCGCGATGGTCAGCGAGACACCGTCGAGAGCCGTCACCGGGCCGTTCTCGCCCCGGTAGCGCACGCGCAGCTCGTCGACGCGCAGCAGGGCGGCGGCCTCGGCGGGCGTGTTCTCTTCGGCGAGTGCGATATCGGCTTCGAGTGAGCGGCTCATCGGTCGGAATTCCTTCCCGCGGCGCGGCCGAGCCGCTGGGCGGCGATCACGACGGCGATGATCACCAGGCCGGGAAGCGTGGTGAGCCACCAGGCGGTGGCGAGGTAGTTGCGGCCCTCGGAGATCAGCGAACCCCATTCGGGGGTGGGCGGTTTCGCGCCGTAGCCGAGGAAACTCAGGGCCGAGACCGCAAGCACCGCCATACCGAATTCCACTGCGGCCAGCGCGACGACCGGCTGATAGGAATTGGGCAGCACGTGCCGTGCGAGCACCGTGTACCAGCGCACCCCCGACGCGTGCGCCGCCTCCACATAGGTCGCCTGCTTGACCCGAAGCACTTCCGAGCGCATCACCCTGGCGAAATTCGCGACCAGCGAGACACCGACGGCGATCGCCACATTGCGGGTGCCGAAGCCGAGCGCGGTGACCAGCGCCAGCGAGAGCAGCAGCGACGGGATCGACAGCAGGACGTCGACCACGCGCATGATGGCGGTGTCGACGAGACCGCCGATCGCCCCGGCCAGCAGTCCGAGCAGCGTTCCGGCGATCAGCGCGATCGCCACCGCCGACAGCGTCGCGGTGAGCGAGAGCCCGGCCCCGTGCACCATCCGCGTGTAGAGGTCGCGCCCGATATTGTCGGTGCCGAACCAGTGTTCGGCGCTCGGCCCCTGGAGTTTGTCCGAGGGCACCCCGGTCAGCGGATCGCCACCGGCGAACACCGAGGGGAACAGCGCCCAGCCGACGGCGAGCAGCGCCACCGCGGCGGCGACAAGCAGTCCGGCGTTGTCGAGCAGGCTCCGCCACCGCACCACGGGGCGGATCGGCAGCGGCAGCGTGGCGCGCCGGGAATCCTCAGCGACGTCGACCATGCGCCGTCACCCCCGTGTCACCCGACGGGTCGTAGCAGGACTCAGACACGAACCGCCACCTCCTCGATGGTCTTGTCGGTGGATGTCTCGGCGGCCACGTCGCCCACCCGCCGCGCCCTACCCGCGATCCGCGGATCGAGCAGGGGATAGAGCAGGTCGACGAGGAGGTTGACGCTCACGAACACCACCGAGGTGAACAGCACGATGCCCTGGACCATGGGGATGTCCTGGGCCATGACCGAGGTCTGGGTCAGCCTGCCGACCCCGGCGCGGGCGAACACCGTTTCCACCACCACCGAGCCGGCGAGCATATTGCCCACGAGCACACCGGCGATGGTGAAGGTCGGCACGCTGGCCGGGCGCAGCACGTGGGTCCGCTGCACCCACCAGCGCGACCCGCCCTTGGCCAGTGCCACCTCGACGAACGGCTGCCGCCATGTCGATTCGAGTCCGGCGGCGAGCACCTGGGCGATGACGGCCCCGATCGGGACGGCCAGCGTCAGCGCGGGGAGCACCGTGCCCGCGAAACCGTGCCCGCCGAACGCGGGCGCGAGCCGCCAGTGGAACGAGAACAGTTGCAGCAGCAGCAATCCGGTCCAGAAGGTCGGCACCGACACCCCGAGCGACGGTAACGCGGCCAAACCGTTGCGCAGCCACGGCCGCCGGGTGTAGGTCGCGGCGAAAGCCAGCGCGACCCCGCCGACCGTCGCGAACAGCAGCGCGAGCCCGGCCAGCGCGAGCGTGTCCGGCAGGGCGTCGCCGATCGCCCGCGTCACCGGCTGACCGGTGACGATGGAATGGCCGAGATCCCCGCGCACCCCGTGCCCGAGGGCGGTCAGGTACTGGTCCCACAGCGGCTTGTCCAGCCCGTAACGCGCCTGTAGTTCGGCGACGGCGGCCTTGTCGACCGGGGTGCCCGCGCCGCCCCCGTCGGCCGCGATCGAGACCGGGTCGGCGGGCAGCAGGAACAGCACCACGAACGAGAGCGTGAACGCCGCCCACAGCACCCAGATCGCCTGCAGGACGCGAAGGGCCAGATAGCGCGCCATGGGTCAGCGCCCGCTCAACCAGGTGTCGAAGAACTGCAGACGTGCCGACGCCTCGAATTTGAGATCCCGCACGGTCCCGGCCGCGCCGATGGCCTGTGAGAGTTCGACCGTGGGCACCCACAGACCGGCCTCGAAGATGCGCTGCTGGGCGGTCTGGATCAGTTGGGCGCGCGCGGCGGTGTCGCCCGCGCTCAACTGGCTGTCGAGGACTTCGTCGAGCGCCGGAATAGCTTCGCGTGCACTGAGATTACGCCCCGCGAGTCCGAACGAGGTGCGCAGGATATCCCCGTCGGCCCGGGTCGAGTTGTAGTAGACGCTGTCGAAATCCTTGGAGTTCTGTCTGGCCGTCACCTCGGAGATCGAGGCCAGGTCCAGTTTCAGATCGACGCCGACCTGGCGCAGTTGCTGCTGCACCAGCTCGAGAATCGCCTGGTTACCGCCGAACACCTGGCTGAACAACACACCGAAGGACAGCCGCTCGCCGTTCTTCACCCGGATCCCGTCACCGCCCGGCGTCCAGCCCGCCTGATCGAGGAGGGTCTTCGCCTTGGCCGGGTCGTAGCTCAGCTGGGCCGAGAGATCCTTGTAGCCGGGGGTATTGGCGGCCAGCACGCTCGTCGCGGGCTTGAACTGCGGCCCGAGCACGGTGTCGATCAACTGCTGCCTGTCGATCGCGGGCAGCAGTGCCTGGCGCACGGCGGGATCGCGCAGCGGACCCCGGGTCACATTGGGCTGCAAACCGAACGTGACGCCCGGATTGGGGGTGCTCAGCAGTCGGCCGCCCGCGGCCTCGAGCTGCGGGACGTCCTGGACGAGCGCGTCGCTGATCGCGTCGAGCTGACCGGAGGTGAGACTGCCCGTGCGTACCCCGGATTCGGGGACGACGGTGAATTCGATACGGTCCAGATACGCCTCGCCGCGATGGGCGAAGACATCCGAACCCCAGTTGTATCCGGCGCGTTTGGCCAGCGTCGCCGAGGCGTCCTGACGCCAGCCCGCGTAGGTGAACGGCCCGCTGCCGATATTGTCGCCCACGCATCTCTGCTCGGCGGTTTTCGCGGTGGTGCTGTCGGCGAGCAGACCGAGCTGCGTGGTGGAGCTGGCTTGCAGGAATTGCGCGTTCGGTTTGCTGAACTCGACCCTGGCGGTCAATCGGTCCACCGCGGTCGTGCCGACATAGTTGGTCAGATAGCTGGTGCCCAGCGGTGCCTTCGCCCCGCCGAGTTTCACGATCGCGTCGAAATTGCGTTTGACGGATTCGGCCGTGACCGGGGTGCCGTCACTGAAGGTGACACCGTCGGCGAGGTGATAGGTGAAGACCGTCGCGTCCGGGCTCACCTCCCAGGTGCGGGCGAGCCACGGCTTGATCGCACCGGTCGCCGGATCCTGATCGGTCAGCGAGTCGACGATCTGCCTGGCGACGTAGATGGTCTGGTTGGTGCCGGACTGCGCCGGATCCGAGCAGGTCGGCGCCTGGGAGAGTCCGTAGCGCAACGTGCCGCCCGGCTGCGGAGGCCCGGCATCGCCACCGGAACTGCCCGAATCGCTGCCGCAGGCCGCCAGACTCGCCGCCGCGGTGACGGCGGCGGCGATGGCCGCGATTCGGAGGCGGGATCGGATCACTGTGCTACTCCCAGGTTTTCGAGATGGTCGACATGCGGATTCACGCCACGGCTCCGATGGAATCGGATACGCGCACGTATTTTTCGAACGGATGTTTGCCGATCTGCTCGGCGGGCAGATCGGGGTCGTAGAGCGCGGTGTACCCGGCCGCCAGGTACAGCGCGACGGCCTCGGGTTGACGCGGTCCGGTCGTCAGGTAGATACGCCGATAGCCCCGGCGGCCGATCTCGGCCTCCAACTGCTCCAGGACATACCGGCCCAACCCCTGCCTGCGATGTTCGCGCGAGGTCCAGATGCGCTTGAGTTCGGCGGTGTCCTCGTCGTGACGTTGGAAGGCGCCACCCGCCACCGGTTCCGAATCCCGGGTGACGACGAGCAGATCCCCGTGCGGTGGCGCGAACTCGTCCGCCGGATACTCCACCAGCGAGGCGTGCACCTGGCCGGGGGATCTGCCGTAGCGGGTGCTGTACTCGACCGCCAACTCCGCCAGCAGCGGGGCGGCGAGCGGATCGGATTGGGCGACGCGGTGCACCCGCAATCCGTTGTCGGGGAAACGTGAGGCCACCGCGCTCACCCCTTCTTCGGCAGGCCGGGCGGATTGATCCGCGAACCGGTGAGCGCTTCGGTGTTCAGCCCCCAGCGGTCGATGACCTTCTGGTACGAGCCGTTGCCGATGAGATGTTCGAGGGCCTGGTGGATCGGGGTGATCAGGCCGTTGCCCTTCTTGGTCAGCACGCCGATCTCGCCCTGTAACGCCTCGCCCGCGCCGGAGAAGGTCGCCACGATCTTGGTCTGCTTCGCGGTGGCGGCGTGGTAGATCGCGGACGGGTTCGGACCGATGTAGCCGTCGAGCCGCCCGGAGGCCAGCGCCAGGTAGTAGTCGGTGGCCTGCTGGAAATAGGCGATATCGATGGGCGCCAGGCCGTCGGCGCGGTTCTGCTCGCTCCACTTGACCAGCAACTGCTCCTGATTGGTGCCGCTGCCGACCCCGATCCGCTTGCCCGCCAGGCTCTTACGGTCCTTGTAGTCGATCGTGCCGTTCAGCGGCACCTCGAGGGCGACATTGTCGGTGCGGTAGGTGGCGAAGTCGTACTTCTCCTTGCGCTCCTCGGTCACCGTGACGTTGGAGATGAACGCGTCGACCGCGCCGGAGTCGACCCGTACGAAGTTCTGTGACCAATCCGCCACCTGCACCTCGAGTTTCAATCCGAGGACATCGGCGACCAGCGAGGCGAAATCGACCTCGGAGCCGACGGTGGTCTTGTCGTCGCTGGCGTAGAAGCGCAGCGGCGGCGCGGCTCCCGACGCGCCGGTGACGATCAGCGTGCCGCGGTCGCGGATCGCCTGCGGCACCTGGGCGGCGATGGCGTCCACCTTGTCGGTGCGCACCCGGCCCGATTGCGCGGGACTGAGGTCGAAGGTGACCGATCCGGTTCCCTGGACGGTCTGGTCCGCGTCGGGGTCGGTGCCGCAGCCGGTGGCGAGCAGCGCCACGGCGGCCGCCGCGGAGACCAGGGCGGTGAACTTCATCGAATACCTGTTCGTCGTCGGGGATTTCATGACTTCAGCGGACCCTGGACAGGAAGGCCCTGGTGCGGGGATGTTCTGGGTTGTCGAGTACCGAGGCGGGCGGTCCCTGCTCGACGATCACGCCCGCGTCGAGGAACAACACGGTGTCGGCGACCTCGCGGGCGAAGCCGATCTCGTGGGTGACGATCACCAGCGCGGTGCCGCCGTCGGCGAGATCGCGGATCACGTCGAGCACCTCGCCGACCAGTTCCGGATCCAGGGCCGAGGTCGGTTCGTCGAAGAGGATGACCCGGGGACGCAGCGCCAGCGCCCGCGCGATGGCCACCCGCTGCTGCTGTCCGCCCGAGAGCCTGCGCGGGTACGCGTCGGCGAACTCGCCGATACCGACCCGGTCGAGCAGTTCCCTGGCCTCGCGTTCCACCTCGGCGCGCGGGCGGCGCTGCGCGGACAGCGGCGCGAGCGTCACGTTCTCCAGCGCCGTCAGATGCGGGAAGAGGTTGAACTGCTGGAACACGAAACCGATGCGGGAACGCTGTCGACGCACCTCGCGATCCGGCAGCGGATACAGCACATTGCGGCGCAGGCGGTATCCGATCAGTTCACCGCCGATGTGCACGGTGCCCGAGTCCAGCGGTTCGAGGTGATTGACCACGCGCAGCAACGTCGACTTACCCGAACCCGACGGCCCGATCACCGCGACGACCTCGCCCGCGCGCACTGTCAGATCGATGCCGCGCAGCACTTCGCTGGTCCCGTAGGCCTTGCGCACTCCGCGCACCTCCACGGCGACCGCGGTCTCGACCCGTCCGGCCGCGCTCATCGGGTCGCTCCGCGCGGGGAGGCGACGCCGATGGCGGCGATCTCGCGGAATTTCGCGCGCAACCGCTGTATCGGTGTCGGCGGTGTGGTCCGCTGCGCGCCCTTGGCGTAGTGGCGTTCGATGTAGAACTGGACGATCGAGAGCGCCGTGGTCAGCACGATGTACCAGACGGTGGCCACCATCAGCAGCGGCACGACCCGGCCGTTGCGGCCGTAGATCACCTGCACCTGGTAGAAGAGTTCCGCGATCGCCATCACCGACACGATCGAGGTGCCCTTGAACAGGCTGATCACCTCGTTGCTCGCGTTCGGCAGGATCGAGCGCATGGCCTGCGGCACCACCACCGTGCGGAACTGCCGCCAACGCGGGATGCCCAGCGCCGCCGAGGCTTCCAGTTGACCCGGGTCCACCGAGATGAATCCGGCCCGGATGATCTCGGCCGAGTACGCCGCCTGGTGCAGCGCCAATCCGATCACCGCCGCGGTGAACCCGCTGATGACACCGTTGACGTCGAAACTGAAGAAGGCGGGCCCGAACGGAATTCCGATCGACATCGTGCGGTACAGGTAGGCGATGTTGAACCAGAACAGCAGTTGCACGATCAGCGGGATGGAGCGGAACGCCCAGATGTAGACCCACGAGATCACCCGCAGCACCGGATTGTTCGACAGTCGGGCCACGGCCAGCGCGGTACCGAGCAGGAATCCGAGCGCGGTGCCCCACAGCGTCAACTCGAGGGTCAGCTTCAGCGCCGACAGCACCGATTTCGCGGTGACGTACTGCGCGAACGTCCCCCAGTCCCAGCCCGGATTGGTGGCCAGCCCGTGCGCGAACTGCGCCACGACGACGAGTGCTGCCACACTGGCGACCCAGCGCCACGGGTGTCGCGCCTTCGCGACGCGGGGTGCGTCCGAGGACGCGGGCTCATCCGCGGTAGCGAGGTGTTCGGTCGACGTATCGGGCGAGGCGGCACCGGATTCGCCCGGTGGGGCGGTGGCGTCGGGGGCGGGCGGCGCACTCATGGCGAGTCCTTACGAGCATCGGACGCGACCGCCCCGGTCGGGCAGCGGTCGCCGCACCCGGCCAGTGTCGGGCGCACGATCTGGCGGCGGTCAGCCGCGACAGCCGGTGGAGGTGACACGGCACTGGTCGACATGGCGACGGCCCCAACGGTGGCCACTGCGGCGGATAGTCACTTCGGTCCTCCATCGTTCCCGGCGGAAGCACCCGCACCCGATGTCGCCGGGGGGTTGCTGCGACGTCGGTGAGCCAGGTCTCTCGGTCGCTCTGGATGGTGAGATCCCCGTGGCACGGATGCCGCGGGAACACGTGTCGAGCCGAAACATCATGCGAAGACGGGCAAGTGCTTCGCAAGGGTACAAATCATGGTGAGCACAGTCCTTCCGGCAACCGTCCTCGCCGACGACAATTACCCCCGTCGATCGGACAGCCCTGCGCCGAGCCGCCACGCGTCCGTCGCGTCCTCGCGACGCGCCGAAAGATTGCCCGACCCGATAAACGCTGTTGAACAGGTTTGCGGGAGTACCCTCCTCCTCGATCGTGCCGACGATGAGGAGGTCTGTTGTGACCGTAATGCGCCGTCTCACCACGTTTGCCGCTGTCGCGACCGGTGCTGTCGCACTGGCGTGGGGTCTACCGGGCAACGCGGTGGGCGCCCCGACCTCCGACACCGTCACGCCCGCGCCGATCGCCGGACCCGGTGATCTACTCGGCGCCTACCAGGCCAATATCGACGCGCTGAAGAAGTTCGGCATGGAGCCTTTCCTCTATCCGACGGCCGCGGCGTTCTGCAACAACGCGTCGACCTTCGGACTCGTCCCCGCGGTAGCGGGCGCGGTGCCGGGACCGTGGCCCAAGACCACGGTCGCCATCCCCGGCCTCGATATGACCGCCGTCGAAGCGGGCCAGACCATGTTCACCTTCGTGCCCTTGGGCGTCGTGTCCGACACACCGTCCGACACCGGGATGCGCGTGGTGTGGCTCAATGTCAGCAACGGCCGCACCGGGTCGGCGGCGATGGGACCGATCGGGAACATCCTGGGCGCCATGATCCCGCCGGAAGTGCCCGCCGAGGTGCGTCCGCTGGCCGAGAAGGCCGTCCAGGACTTCTTCCTCTCCGCTCTCCCGGTCGGCGGTGTTCGTGCGGTTCCCGTCGACACCGGTAAGGGCACGGTCCTGGCCGCGGTCTTCGGCACGGTCCAGAACGGTAAGCAGTCCTGTTTCTTCCTGCCGACCGTCGGCATGACCACCGTCGCCTGACGATTCGCCGGGTCCTCCATCGGTGGTCGCTCGGGTCACCTCGGGGGCTCGTACCCGAGAGCACACCCTTCTCGGGACCCGTCGGCGTACACGTCCACGTACTCCCGGCCGCCGCGCGGAGGGGTCGGTCCGTACGGCGGCGCCGCGTCGACGAGGTCGCGCCGAACCGGCCGAACGGTCACCGGTGGGGCAGGGAGCGGCCCTTCCAGGTGAGCGTGTCCCGGCGGTGCGCGCGATGCGATCTGATCGACAGGGTCGTGTAGGCGAGAACCGAGACGGGATGCGCCAGTGCCGCAACGATATCGGCGCGGGACGGCGTCGCGCCGGATTCGATCGATCGGGCCAGGAGTCGACCGGTGACGGCGGCGACGTAACCGACGATTCCGGCACGGCGGGCGCGTCCACGCCCCGCCACGGCCGCGATCGGCGCGACCACATATCCGAGCACGGCGACCGCGCCGACCGCCGCGCTCGCCGGACGCGAGCCGCCGTAGGCCGACCACAGCCACCGGGTGTACCCGGCGTCGAGTTCGACCGCGCCCCGGTACATCCTGGTCCGGGCCAGCCTGCCCGCGACGACGAGCACCGTCTGCCTGCCGCTGCGCCGCACCGCGCGGGCGATATCGAGATCCTCGGTCGCAGCCCCCGCCACCGTCGCGTGCCCGCCGACCGCGCGATAGGCGGCGGCGTCGAAGACCAGGAACTGCCCGCAGGCGACCGCCGTCGACGGCCACAGGCTCCGATTCGCCACCGCGACGGGCAAGGTCGACGCCCACGACCAGCACAGCAACGGCTGCGCCACCGCCTCGGCGACCGACCCGGCGTCCTGGCGCGGCCAGACCGAGACCAATGCCGCGGGTCCCCTGCGCAATTCGGCCACCGCCGCCGCGATCGCGCCGGGCGCCAACCGCACATCGGCGTCGAGGAAGACGAGCACGGCCGTATCCGCCGCCTCGGCCAGTCGGGCGCAGGCCGCGGCCTTGCCGGTCCACCCCGGCTCGGGTTCGTCCCGCGAGCGGATCACCAGGAAACGCGGGTCGCCGTCGATGGCCTTCTCCGCCGCCTCGGCGGTGCCGTCGGTGGACGCGTCGTCGAGTACGAACACCTGTAGGCGCGGCGCACCCGACTGCGCGCGCAGATCTGCGATGAGTTCCGGCAACCGGTGCGCCTCGTCGCGCGCGGGCACGCAGACGGTGATCGGCTCGATCACGGCCGCGGATTCCGGTAGCCGCCGCACCGTCAGCCGATTGAACAGCGCTGTCGCGCAGCCGAGTACCGCGACGGCCGCGCCCGCCCGGGCGAGCATGACGGTCGCGTCGTCTGTCATTGCCCGTACCTCGGTATCGCGCACGGATCGGACGCTTCGCCGGTCGCTCAGCGGCCGTCGATGACCAGCCGCACCCAGCGGCTCAAGGAGAAGCTGCCTTCGGGATGCGGCGCGTTGGGGTTGCGATCCATGAAGGCCATCGCGGCGACGATGGCGGCGACGGCGAGGGTGATACCGCCGACGATGCCCGCCCAGCCCGCGAAGGACCTGGTGTTGGGGTCGGCGTAACTCACCTCGGCGCGCAGCGTGGAGACATCGCCGGGCGGAAGTTTCCACGACACGGTGGAATCGCCTTCGCGGTTACCGTTGGTCTTGGCGACCCTGGCCGGGAAGGCGACGGTGAACTGCACGTCGGACCCGTGCGGCGGAACCGATTTCAGATCGACCCGCCCGGTCAGGCTGACCAGATCGCCGGTGCGCTGGAATTGCAGCTGAAACATGCCCTGGGTCTGCTCGGACAGTCCGCCCAGCTGCGAGACCTCGCCGAAGGTCAGCTCCTCGAAGAACACCTTGCTGCCGACGTAGCCGTCCTGGTTGTACGGCTCGACGCGCACCTTGGCCGCGAGGGAATCGGGCGCCTTCAGCTCCGGTCCCTTGTCCTCGGCGCTCGTCGGCACCACCGCGGCCACGATCCGCCCGGACACCTTGTCGTTGGACGACACACCCATCGACACCTGCACGCGCAGGCAGCCGACCAACATCGGCACCACGAAGGCCGCGAGCAGGGCGGCGGCCGCTAACCGCGTCCCGGTCCGCCGTCGTCGCGCGGGGGCCGGGGGAGCGGGCATCGTTGGCATGGGGCTCGGGTGCACGGGTCACATCGTGCCAGGCATGGCGTGACAATTGCCACGCGACGGGCGCAAGGGCACGCGACGAGCCTCGTCCCGAGCCGTGTCGGGCCACTCACCGGCCTCGTGACGCGGGCTTTCCCTCGGGCGTGGCGCATCATCTCGCCGGGAACCAGAGGCCGATTCGATCGCACTGCCGGGACGACACCCACCACCTCGACGTCATGAGACAGGGTGTGCGACGAACCGGTGCGGCTTCGCGGACGGTGGTTGGACCATCGCCGAGCCGGACGCCGCGGAGCGGGTCGCGGTGAGCTGGCAGCCGGGTGCGCGGCACACCGAGCGCAGGTGACGTGCACGTCGCACGACAACGACATCTCACCGCCGGCGATGTCACCTTCCTGCCGACTCCGGTGCCCGGGTCGAGAGTTCCGGTGTGCCGCCTTCGGCCCACCACGTGGTGGGCCGACTCGTCACCGTCCAGCAGACAGCTGGCCAGTTCGCCTCAACCGGACGACGAGCGGAACCCCCAGCAGCCCCATCCCGACAGCGCCGTAACCGGCGGACGCGGGCAGGCCGAGAAAGACGGCGTGGGCGAGTATCGATCCGAGCCACGTCCACAGGAATACGGCCACCGGCAACGCGGTCGTGTCGTTCCACAACGGTGCGGAGACCGCCGTCCTCGCGGCGACCCGATCCCACCACCACAGCAACGCCGCCATCACCAGCCCCACCGCGAACCACCCGAGGTAATTCGTCACCGGGATATGCGCGAGCCCCGGCAACCCGGATTCCGAAGAACACCACGACCACTGACCGTCTGCGACCATCTGCGGATCGAGGAACAGATCCCACCCCACCGCCCCGACCGCCGTCAGCCCGATCCACGACACCGCCCGTCGACTCAGCATCCCGGCCACGACCCAGACCGGATACAACCCGCCGACCCACGCGAGCGGAACGATCAACGGCACCGACCAGAGTTCGGGACCGATGCGGCCGACCGCGTACTCGTAACACCCGAAGGGAACCCCGGTGGCCGTCCCCACCGCCTCGGCGAGCAACCCGACACCGGAAACGATCACCAGCGCCCCCGCCGCGAAACGCCTCCCGCGCGTCACCGCCGCGTGGGACAGCGCCGTCGCCGCCGCCAACAGCACCACCGCCACCGTCACCCGGTCCCGCACGCCCCCCTCGGTCAGCGGATACCCGATCTGCACCGCCACCAGCAGCGCCGCGAACAACGCGGGCACCGGATGTCGTGTCAGCACCGGGACCTGTCCGCGTACCGATTCCACTCGACGCTGCCGGGCGCTCGCCAGGGCGGCTGTATCGGCCGCGCCGCCGATCTCGATGCCGTCGACTCCGATGGTCTCGGCGTGCGGGACAGCCGTGGCGACCCCACAGGTCTCCAGTTCGCTACTTGTCTCGCGGATCAGGGGTTCGCCCTGGGCCCCGGTGGTGTGAGCGCACGCAGTCGCCGTGGCGGTCCCGGCGACGCCATGGGTCTCCGATGTGCCACTTGTCGGCTCGCGGGTCTCGGGCTCGCTGTCGGTAGCCCCGCCCACGACATCCGCGGATCGCGGATCCGTGGACGCGGTGCGCGCCATTTCGCTCATCGCCTCGGGGACAGCGAGAACCGGCGGCGGGTATCGCGCAGGACCAGCCGGGCCGCGCTGCGACCGCTCGCCCCGGACACACCTCCGCCGGGGTGCGTCGACGCGCCGGTGAGATAGAGGCCGGGTGCGCCCGGCACCCGCTGACCCGACAGTTCCGGAATCGGCCGCCACATCATCATCTGGTCGAGCGACATCTCGACGTGCATGACATTGCCGCCGCGCAAACCCATTTCCCGCTCCAGATCGACCGGGGTCTGGATATGACGGCGCAGGATCGTCTCGGCGAAGCCGGGGGCGTACGCATCGACTTCGGCGACGATCCGGTCGGCCTCATCCTCGGCGTGGGCCGACCAGTCGGTGCCGTCGGCGAGTCGGTACGGATGCCACTGGGCCCACAGCGAGAGCTGATGCTGTCCCGGCGGGGCGATGCTCGGATCGACGGCGCTGAAACTCATGGCCAGGACCACCGGGCGCGGCGGCAGATCACCGGCGAGCGCGGCGCCGTGCGCGAGTCGCGCCTGCCTGCGGTCGGAGACCAGGAATTGCAGTCCGCGCGCGGATTCGGTGACGGTCGCGTCCGGGTACCGGGGCAGATCCGAGGTCGCCAAGCGCACCACCATCCCGATACCGGGACCGACTCTGATGCGTCGCTCCCACCCCGCCAGCGCGTGTTCGTCGAAACCGCCCGCTCGCAACAGATCGAGGGTGGTCAGCACATGCGTGCCCGCGATGACGGTCTTCGCCGTCAGATTCCGCCCGGATTCGGTCCGCACCCGCCAGTCGTCACCCGCGCGGGTGACGGCGGTGACCGCGTCCCCGGCCGACACCACCCCGCCGTCGGCGCGCAATCGAGCGACCAGCGCCGCGGCCAACGCCCCACTTCCGCCCACCGCGCGGCCGGGCGGGAGGGTGTGCATGAGCGCGGCGAAACCGACCATCGGCGCGGTGCCCGGTTCCGACATCGGCGGCCCGGACTGGGCACCGAACCACGCCAGCGACGCCTTGAGCCGTTCATCGTGAAAACAGGTATCGAGCAGCGCGTCCCCGGATTGCAGGAATTCGCGCGACAGCGCGCTGCCGCCGCCCTTCGCGTCCAGCCCCCAGAACGAGCGCAGCAGTCGCCCCGGCGTCGGTGTTCCGCCGAACGCACGCATCACCCGGGCGCTGCGTTCGCCCCAGACCCGCACGAAACGCCGGTACGCGACGGCATCTCGTTCCCCGCACGACGCCGCGATCACCGAACATGTCCGGTCCAGGTCGCGGTGGAACACGATCGGCGGCGCGCCCGTCGACGGGTCGGCGGGGGTGAATCCCCACGGATCGCAGTCGATATAGCGCAGGCCGAAGCGTTCGAGTTCCAGTTCCTCGACGATGCCGGTGTGCCGGATCATGATGTGCGCGGAGGAGCCACGGTCGACCAGGTGCCCGGGAAAACGCTCCACCGTGGAGACGGCGCCGCCGAGCACCTCGTCGCGTTCGAGCACTTCGACCCGTTCGCCCGCCCGCGCCAGGTAGCAGGCGGCCACCAGGGCGTTGTGGCCCGATCCGAGCACGAGCACCGTCACGTGAACCTCACAGCGGCAGCCGTCGTCCCAGGATCGCGAAGGGCCGGGTGTCCCCGGCGAAGACGAAATTCCTGATCACGTCGTCGAAACCGACACGTCGGTACAGACGCCAGGCGCGGTTGTCCTCACCGCTGACCTCCGGCGTCGACAGGAGTACGGCCGCCTCCGGTCGATTCTCGAGCAAGCGGTGCAACAGGATCGCGCCGAGGCCCGCGCCCTGCGCGGAGGGATGCACATGGAGTTCGGTCAACTCGAAGTAGTCGGCGAGCAGTTCGCGCGTCGCCTGCTCCGGTCTGCCCGAACGTCGTAGGCCGGTGTGTACCTGTTGATGCCACCACTGGTGCGGCGCGCCGCGATATCCGTAGGCGATGGCGACGATCGGCGAGGTCCGTAGGTCGACGTGGCCGGAATCGTCGGGCAGCAGCGCCGCGACCGCCTGCCAACCGACACGGGTGGTGTGTTCGGTCCACATGGGCGCGCGATGGTTCTCGGTGCCGCGCGGATAGTCCATCGCCGCGACGTAGACCGAGAGCACGTCGTGCAATCGATAGCGCAGATCGGCCACCGAGAAGTCGACGACGACCGGTGCGGGTGCGGGGGTGTGCTTGGGCTTGACGGCTGTCATGGCTCTCGTCGGCCGCGCGGACGCGGAAAGTTGTCGGTGGGTGTCCCTATATTCAATCTCAATTCAAACGTTCGAATACCTGTTCGGTCCGCGCGGTGGTCATGGAACACCGTCCGGCCGGGGTGTACGACAGCGAAGGGACGACTGATGTCTGGTCGGATCGAACATTCGGGAGAACCCGGCAGGGCGGGGAAACTTCTGAAGAAAGCCGATGGGCTGCTGATGGAGGCGGCGGGGGAGACCGACCCGCGCGAGCGTTTCCGCACGGCCTACCTGGCCGCGCTGCGTGGCGCAGGCGCGGTGCTCGCGTTCACCGGGGCCGACGCCGCGCCGAGGGCCCGCTCGCGCAACGCGTGGGTGCTGTTGCAACGCGCGATGCCCGAGTTCGTCATGTGGGCCGACTACTTCGGCGCGCGCTCGGAACTGCGCGCCGCGCTGGAGGCGGGATTCGACCGGGATGTCGATGATCACACGGCCGACGAGTTCTGTTCGCGGGTGGGCGCATTCCTGCACGATGTGGAGGATCTGCTCGCCACGGCGTCCCGTTTGCGACCTCCGAGAGGCCTCTCGAACGGCATGACCGCGTAACTTATCGGCGAGTAGGTGGTACGGCCTTCATCGAACTCGTATCATTGGTGTCAGATAGCCGCCAAGGTCGGCTATTTGTCGCCTACCCGGAGGCGGCAGCCACGTCCTAGTGCCGGGGGAGGTACCGTGCCACTCTCCGAGCACGAGCAGCGCATGCTCGAACAAATCGAGAGCGCGCTCTATGCTGAGGATCCGAAGTTCGCCTCGTCCGTCCGCGGCGGACGACTTCGTTCGACCTCGAGTCGTCGCAGACTCCAGGCCGCGGCCTTGTTCGTCCTCGGTCTGTTTCTACTCGTCGCAGGGATCGCCGCTCCGGTGAAGCCCGGTGGCTTCCCGATCATCAGCTTGGTCGGGTTCATCGTCATGTTCGGTGCCGGTGTACTGCTGTTGGTCGGTGGCTCGAAGGCCGCGGGCAAGGGCAATCGCTCCACCGACGCGCCGTCCGGCGGACCCGGCGGTGGTGGTCGGCCCGGCGGGCCCGGCCGTCAGCGCAAGTCCGGAGGTTTCTCCGAACGTATGGAAGATCGCTTCCGGAGACGATTCGAGCAGGAATAGTCCGACTCGTCACGACCCTCGGCCGACAACCGCATACCGAACGCGACGCCGCACCGACCAGGTGCGGCGTCGCGTTCTCCTGCGCGCCGACGGTCGTCCCGTTGACGGCGACCGCACCGGGCTCACCGCCGCTCGCCGATTCTTCCCCCACTTCGCGCCACCGTCGGCCCCACCTCTCCCCACCTCGGCGCTCGCACGTGCCGTGATCGCGCGTTCGGTGGACCGCCCGCGTCGGCGTTCGCGCCGTCCGGCACGCCTTCCGCAAACCCGGCGCGCGACAAAAGCCGTGCGTAGCAAGGCCGTCGTGGATCGAAGACGTCGATCACGGGGTCCGATCGGGGCCTCCGGAAGGTTTGCTGAGTGTTTTCGGGTGATTGTCCATCTGTGCCAGGCGTGTCGGTGGAACACGGAAAAAGTTCTCCACTGCGTGATAGCTGGGATGACCTGCGAAATCGGTGACGCGGGGAGCGAGATCACCGGTTGTTTCGATTGAAAGTGGGGGAAAGTGGGGTAATGTGGAGCGCGCACTACTGGAGAGTCGTACATCCGAGGTGATCGTGCTCCCCGCTACCGCGGGGTGATCCGCAGGAGGTATCGGGATGTTCCTCGGTACCTACACACCCCGGCTGGACGACAAAGGGCGGCTCACGTTGCCCGCGAAGTTTCGAGACGATCTGGCGGGAGGGTTGATGGTCACCAAGGGTCAGGACCACAGCCTTGCCGTCTACCCGAAAGAAGAGTTCGCCGCGCTCGCTCGTCGAGCCGCGGCGGCGTCTCGAAGCAATCCGCGGGCGCGCGCGTTCGTCCGGGCACTCGCCGCCGGTACAGACGAACAACGTCTCGACGGTCAGGGCCGGATCGTGTTGTCCGCCGAACATCGCCGCTACGCGAATCTCGATCGGGATTGCGTGGTGATCGGCTCGGTCGACTTCCTGGAGATATGGGATAAGCAGGCGTGGGAGTCCTACCTCGCCGAGCACGAGGAGGATTACGCGGAAGCGAGAGACGAGTCGCTGGGCGGAATCTTCTAGCCCGAACGGAACGAGTGCCACGCGGCCTCTGCCCGGAGGCGAACCCTGACGTACTTCCCCGACGCCAGGTGTCGAATTCGGTCAGAGACCCCGCGGCATTCGTTTTCTCTCAGCGCAGCCGGCGAAAACACTGTGGAACAAGGCGACCCGTGCAAGCGACGACGCGAGGCAGGATCCGGGAGGTCGAGGTGAATCGTGCACAGCCCGGTCCCCGCCATGTGCCGGTGCTCCTGCACAGAGCCGACGAGCTACTCGGGCCCGCGTTGGCCGAACCGGGTGCCGTCTACATCGATGCCACCCTCGGATTGGGCGGGCATGCCGAATATTTCCTGCGTACCTATCCGCAGCTGCGCCTGGTCGGTCTCGACCGCGACACCACGGCGCTCGGTCTGGCAGGAGACCGATTGCGGCCGTTCGAAGACCGAATCACCCTGGTGCACACCCGTTACGACGGGATCGCCGACGCGGTGAAACAGGCCGGACTCGATCCGGTCGGCTCGGTGAGCGGGATTCTGATGGATCTCGGAGTCTCCTCGATGCAATTGGACGAGGCGGACCGCGGGTTCGCCTATTCCGTCGACGCGCCGCTGGATATGCGGATGGATCCCACCACCGGTATCACCGCGGCCGACGTGCTCAACACCTACAGTCACGGCGACCTCGCGCGGGTGCTCAAAACCTATGGCGAGGAACGCTTCGCGGGCAAGATCGCCAGCGAGGTGCTCCGGCGTCGCCAGCAACGGCCCTTCACCACGAGCGCCGAACTCGTCGAACTGCTCTACGCCGCCATACCGGCGGCGGCGCGGCGCACCGGTGGTCACCCGGCCAAGCGCACCTTCCAGGCGTTACGGGTCGAGGTCAACGGCGAGCTCGATTCGTTGCGCGCCGCACTGCCCGCGGCATTGGCTTCGCTGCGGCTCGGCGGCCGCATCGTGATCATGTCCTACCAGTCGCTGGAGGACCGCGTCGTCAAACACGAACTGGCACCGCGGATCACGTCGAGGACACCGGTGGATCTGCCGGTCGAACTGCCCGGCATGGGACCGGAATTCCGGATGCTTACCCGTGGCGCGGAGAAGGCCACCGAGCAGGAAATCGAGGAGAACCCGAGGTCGGCCCCGGTCCGCATGCGCGCCGCCGAACGAATTCAGGCGGCGGCGTGACGGACTCGGGATGTTCGACCCGCGGGTCCCGCGGACTAGTGGAGGGGACAGCATGAGTATTCGGACACGCGCCGTGCCCGCGCCGGGTCGGGTCGCCCGGCGGGTTCAAGCCGCCGAACGAGTGAAATCCGGTGCGGCACAGCGCGCCTACGCCAAGCGCAGGACGCGGGCCGAGCAGCAGTCCGATACTCCCTCGCTGCCGCGCCGGCGCGGATCGGTGATGGCCGCGCGTATTCCGTTCGTCGCCGCGATCATCGCGATGCTCGGTTGCGGACTCGCGCTCACCCTGCTGCTGACCACCCGCGCCGCCGAGGACAGCTACCAGCTCGGCGACGCCCGTCAACTCAACCGGACGCTGGCCGAGGAACGCGCCGCCCTGCAACGCGATGTCGAGGCCGCCGATTCGGCGCCCGAACTCGCCGCGCGCGCACGCGAACTCGGCATGATCCCGGCCAAGGATCCGGCCCGGTTGGTCATCGCCTCGGACGGGACCGTCACGGTGATCGGCGATCCCACCCCGGCGCAGGGCGCGCCCGCGCCGCCGCTGAACGGTTCGACGGGTCCGGCCCAGGGGGAACGGGTCGTACCGGTCAGCACCGTGCGCCAGCAGCCCGCCGCACCGCAGACCAATGCCGCCTACGGCGCCAACACGCCCGCCCCCGTACCCGCACCGGTCGCGCCCGCGGTCGGTCAGGAACCCGCGGCCGTGCCGCCCGGGTCGCCGGTCCCGCTCGCGGCGGGTCAGGATCCGTCGCCCGTCGTACCGCTTCCCGGCGCGCCGGAGACACCGCAGCTCGCGGAACCGCAGACCCGGCCGGATTCCTCACAGGCCGAAACGCCCCCGGCGGAGCCGATTCCGGCCGAAACCTCCCAGACGGAGGCCTTCCCGGACGAGCCGTCGCCGGACGGGGGCGCTCGATGACGCAGACTCGGCCCGCGCCGCGCAGGCGACGCGGGCCGACACCGTCCGGGGGACGTCGACCGCGCACCGCGGCCGCCTCGGATCGGCCGCTGCGGTTGCGTCTCGGGGTCGGCCGGATCGTGATGTTGGTCGCGCTCGCGGTGGTGGCCCTGCAATTGCTGTGGATCCAGAGCATTTCCGCGCCCGCCCTCTCCGAGCAGGCCGCCAGCCAGCGCACCACCAGGGATCCCGAGATCGCCATCCGCGGTCCGATCACCGACCGCAACGGCAAGGCGGTGGCCTTCACCACCGTCGCGAAAGCCCTCACCTTCCAACCTGTCCGGGTTCGCGCCGAACTCGAGGAAGCCCGCGCCAAGAGCGAGAAGGCGCCCGATCCGGGCGAGCGGCTGAAGGCGATCGCCGAGGTGATCCACGCCAAACTCGGCCCGCGCGCGCCGTCGGTGAACGAAGTGCTCGACAAACTGCGCAGCGACGAGGAATTCGTCTACCTGGCCCGGAATGTGGACGCGCGCGTCGCGGGCGATATCAGGGCGCAGTTCCGCGAGGTCGGCACCGAGGCGCAGTCGCTGCGGGAGTATCCGGGCGGTTCGCTCGGCGCCAATATCGTCGGCGCCACCGGCTGGGACGGCCACGGCCTGATCGGCCTCGAATCGTCGCTGGACGCCGTGCTGGCAGGCACCGACGGTTCGGTCACCTACGATCGCGGCTCGGACGGCGCGGTCATCCCGGGCAGCTGGCGCGACAAACAGCCCGCGGTGAACGGCAACGGCGTCGAGCTGACGCTGGATTCGGATCTGCAGTACTACGTGCAGCAGCAGGTGCAGCAGGCCCGCGAGATGTCGGGCGCGCAGGGCGCTTCCGCGGTGGTGCTCGACGCGAAGACCGGCCAGGTGCTCGCCATGGCCAACGACAGCACCTTCAATCCGGCTCTCGGTCCGCAGAACTGGGGCACCCAGAAGACCAACAACCCGTCGGTCAGTGATCCCTTCGAACCCGGTTCGGTGAACAAGATCGTCACCGCGGCCGCGGCCATCGAATACGGCCTCACGAACCCGGACGAGATCCTGCAGGTTCCCGGCGCGATCCGGATGGCGGGCGTGACCGTCGGCGACGCCTGGGAACACGGCACCGCGCCGTATACGACCACCGGCGTCTTCGGGAAATCCTCCAATGTCGGCACGCTGATGCTCGCGCAGCGGGTCGGTGAGGACCGCTACGCCGATATGGTGAACCGTTTCGGACTCGGGCAGCGCACCGGCGTCGGACTGCCGGGTGAGACCGCGGGCCAGGTGCCCGCACGAGACCAGTGGTCCGGCGGCACCTTCGCCAACCTGCCCATCGGACAGGGCCTTTCGATGTCGACGTTGCAGATGACGGGTATGTACCAGGCCATCGCGAACGACGGACTGCGTATTCCGCCGCGGATCGTCAGGGCCACGGTCGCCCCGGACGGCGCGCGCACCGAGGAGCCGCAGCCGGAGGGTGTCCGGGTGGTGAGCCCGCAGACGGCGGCCACGTTGCGCACCATGTTCCAGGCCGTGGTGCAGCGCGACAAGACCGACGCGGCGCAGAACGGCACCGGCTGGCCCGCCGCCATCGAGGGCTATCAGATCGCGGGGAAGACCGGCACCGCGCAGAAGATCGATGCCAAGTGCGCGTGCTATTCCAGCTCCAGCTACTGGATCACCTTCGCCGGTATCGCTCCCGCCGACAACCCGCGCTACGTGGTGGGGCTGATGCTCGACAACCCGGTGCGCAGCTCCGACGGCAGCGGCGGTCAGTCTGCCGCGCCGCTGTTCCACAGCATTGCCTCCTGGGCATTGCAGCGTGACCGTATTCCGCCATCGCCGGAGCCGGTCCGGCAGTTCGTTCTGCAGGCCGGTGTGTGATTCGAGTAGTCCACGCACACGAACCGGGGAACAACCGCGCCGCAACACCGAGGCGCGTTGTTCCCCGGTGACCGTACGTCGGTAACCTGACTCGTCGTCCCACGATGCGTTCCTTATATCCAATGTCCCGTTCTGAGAGGAGCAAGGTGCCCGCGCAGTCCAGCTCGCACGCGCTCCGGCCCGCCGGACCGCCGTCGACGCGGCTGTCCACCGTGCTGGAGTCGACAGGCGCCCGTGGGTCGGGGCCGATCCCCGCGGACACGGTGGTGACCGGTATCGAGCAGCGTTCGAACGCGGTTCTGCCCGGCGACCTGTTCGCCGCGCTGCCGGGCGCGCAGGCCCACGGCGCGCGTTTCGCGCGTGACGCGGTCGAACGCGGCGCCGTCGCGGTGTTCACCGACGCGGCCGGAGCCGAGCTCGCGGGTGATCTCGGCGTGCCGGTGCTGGTGCGCGAGACACCGCGCGCGGTCCTCGGCGAATTGTCCGCGACCCTGTACGGCAATCCGTCGCAGCGGCTGCGCATCATCGGCATCACCGGTACCTCCGGTAAGACGACCACGTCCTACCTGGTCGAGGCCGGGCTCGCCGCCGCCGGACTCTCCACCGCGCTGATCGGCACCATCGAGACCAGGATCGGCGGGCGCCGGGTGCCGAGCGCGCTCACCACTCCCGAGGCGCCGCAGCTGCACGCGATGTTCGCGCTGATGGTCGAGCAGGGTGTCGACGCGGTGGTCATGGAGGTCTCCAGCCACGCGCTGGCACTGGGCCGCGTGGACGGTGTCCGGTTCGCGGTGGGCGGATTCACGAACCTGTCGCAGGACCACCTGGATTTCCACCGCGACTTCGAGGACTACTTCGCCGCCAAATGTCGCCTGTTCGATCCGCGGTCGTCGGTGGCCGCACGCGTTCCGGTCGTCTGCGTCGACGACGAATGGGGTGCGCGACTGGCCGCCGATCTGGCCGATCCGGTCACGATCTCGACCACGGCGACCCCGGCCACCTGGACCGTCGCGGGCGAGGTGACGGCGGACGGCGGCGAACAGCGGTTCACCGCCGCCGGTCCCGGGCACTCCATCGATATGAGCCTGCGCCTGCCGGGCCGCTACAACGTCGCCAACGGACTGCTCGCGGTCGCGGTCTGCGCCGCCGCCGGGGTCGAGGCCGATATCGCCGCGCCCGCGCTCGCCACGGTCGACGTGCCGGGCCGGATGCAGCGCATCGAACGGGGACAGGATTTCCTCGCCGTCGTCGACTACGCGCACAAACCCGCCGCCGTCGAATCGGTCGTCGCCACGCTGCGCGCGCATCTGCTCACCGATTCCCCCGAATCGCCCGGCAGACTCGCGGTGGTCGTCGGCGCGGGCGGTGACCGCGACGCGGGCAAACGCGCGCTCATGGGCGCGGCGGGCGCGCGCGGCGCGGATCTGCTGATCATCACCGACGACAATCCGCGCAGCGAGGATCCGGCCGCCATCAGGGCGGCGCTGCGCGCCGGCGCGCTCGAGGTGCCCGCCGAGGAGCGCGGTGAAGTGCGCGAGATCGGCGACCGGGCCGAGGCCATCGCCGCGGCCGTGGCATGGGCGCGCTCCGGCGACGTGGTGCTGGTCGCCGGTAAAGGGCACGAGTCGGGCCAGGAGATCAACGGCGTCAAACACCCGTTCGACGACAGGGACGTGCTGGCCGAGGCGCTGGAGGCGCTGACGGGCGAGCGCGGCCCCTCGGGGTCGGGCGCCGGTGACGCCACGCGGGCCGACGGCCCGAACGCGGGAGTGTCGGGGGTACTGCGATGAACGGGATACCCTACTGCCGCAACGACATCGGGTCGGCGCACAATATTCAGTCGACACAGCGACGTGTTCGGTCGGCACAGCGAAGTCCGCAGAGAACGGACGCGGAGGACTTGACGATTTCATGATCGAGATGACACTGCGGGAGATCGCGGACGTCGTCGGCGGGACGCTGCACGACGTACCGGACCCACAGGCGCGGGTGACCGGTTCGGTCGAATTCGATTCGCGGCGCATCGGTTCAGGGGATCTGTTCCTCGCGCTGCCGGGCGAACGATCCGACGGGCACGACTACGCGGCCGCCGCGATGGCGTCGGGCGCGGTCGCCGTGCTCGCGGCACGCCCGGTGGGTGTGCCCGCCATCGTCGTCAGCCCGACGCCTGCCACCGTCCCGTCGAGATCGGTTGCGCTGGCCGGTGATTCGGACGGTTCCGGCGCGGCGGTGCTGGCCGCGCTGGCCGCGCTGGCCCGCGTCAGCGTGGATCGGCTCACCGCCGCGGGCGGGCTCACCGTCGTCGGCGTCACCGGGTCCTCGGGCAAGACCTCGACCAAGGATCTGCTCGCGGCCGTACTGGCCCCGCTCGGGCCCGTCATCGCGCCGCCCGGCTCGTTCAACAACGAACTCGGCCACCCGTGGACCGCGCTGCGCGCCGACGCCGACACCCGCTTCCTCGTCCTGGAGATGTCGGCCCGCGGCCCGGGCCATATCGCAGCCCTGGCCGAGGTCGCGCCGCCGAAGATCGGCGTCGTGCTCAATGTGGGCACCGCGCACCTCGGGGAATTCGGCAGCCGCGAGGCGATCGCGAAAACCAAGGGTGAACTGGTCGAGGCCCTTCCCGCCGACGGTGTGGCCGTGCTCAACGCCGACGATTCCCAGGTCGCCGCGATGGCTTCGCGCACCTCGGCTCCGGTGACGACGGTCGGACAGGCGGCGAGCGCCGATATCAGGGCCACCGACATCCATCTCGACGAACAGGCTCGCGCGGGTTTCACCCTGCATACGCCGGTGGGCAGCACCGATATCCGGCTGGCCGTGCACGGCGAACACCAGGTCGGCAACGCTCTGTCGGCCGTCGCGGTGGCATTGGCATGCGGAGCGGATCTGGAGACCGTCGCCGCGGCGCTGTCCGGTGCGACCGCCGCTTCGGCGCGCCGCATGGACGTGCGCACCACCGACGACGGCATCACCGTCGTCAACGACTCCTACAACGCCAACCCCGATTCGGTGCGGGCCGCGCTCAAGGCGCTGGTCACCATGTCCAGGGCGGGCGCGACGCCGCGGCGCAGCTGGGCGGTACTCGGTGAGATGGGGGAACTCGGCGAGGAATCGGTGATCGAACACGATCGGATCGGCAGGCTCGCGGTACGCCTGGATGTCCACCGTCTGATCGTCGTCGGGACCGGAAGGCCGTCCCGCGCGATGCACCAGGGAGCGGTGATGGAAGGCTCATGGGGCGAGGAATCGATTCTCGTTCCAGATATCGGCGCGGCCATCGCGTTACTCGACGACGAAGTAGAGACGGGTGATGTGGTGCTGGTCAAGGCGTCCAAGTCGGTTGGCCTGTGGGAGGTCGCCGAGCATTTGACGAGCGCGACACGGGCGGACGATCGCAGGGGCAGCACGGAGGCGACGCAGTGAGCGAGCGAATCGGGACGACGACCCCCGCGGCGACGCGCGCGACCGGGTCGAAGGTCAGCGAGGCGCGGTTGTGAGACAGATTCTCTTCTCGGCCGCCATCGCCCTGGCGGTGTCGATCCTGTTGACCCCGTTGCTGATCAAATTCTTCGCCAAGCAGGGGTTCGGCCAGGAGATCCGGGTCGACGGCCCGGCCAGTCACCAGGCCAAACGCGGTACTCCGACCATGGGTGGCGTCGCCATCCTGATCGGCATGTGGGCCGGTTACCTCGGTTCCCACCTGATCGGCATCGGATACAACGCCGAGGGGCCGACCGCGTCGGGACTGCTCGTCCTCGGACTCACGACCGCGCTGGGCGCGGTCGGATTCATCGACGATTTCATCAAGATCCGCAAGGGCCGCAACCTCGGGTTGACGGCCGCGGGCAAATACGTCGGTCAGTTGACCGCCGCCGTCGTCTTCGGTGTGCTCGCGCTGCAATACCGCAACAACTACGGGCTGACTCCCGCGAGCAGGCATATCTCCTATGTCCGCGATATCACCACGGTGTCGATGGGGATCGTTTTCTTCCTGCTGTTCGTGAGCCTGATCGTGGTGGCGACGTCGAACGCGGTCAATCTCACCGATGGTCTCGACGGTCTCGCCGCGGGTTCGATGAGCCTGGTCATGGGCGGCTACGTCATCATCACCTTCTGGCAGTACTACCACGCCTGCGCGACGAAACCCGAGGCCGGTTGTTACAACGTCCGCGACCCGCTCGACCTGGCGCTCGTCGCCGCGGCCGGTGCGGCGGCGTGTATCGGATTCCTCTGGTGGAACGCCGCACCGGCCAAGATCTTCATGGGCGACACCGGTTCGCTCGCGCTGGGCGGACTGCTCGCCGGTATGGCCATCACCACCCGCACCGAACTGCTGATGGTGGTGCTGGCCGCGCTCTTCGTCGCCGAGGCGCTCTCGGTGATCCTGCAGGTTGCCGTGTATCGCACCACGCGCAATCGATTGTTCAAGATGGCGCCTTTCCATCATCACTTCGAGCTCAGTAAATGGGCCGAGACGACTGTGATCATCAGATTCTGGCTGTTGGCCGCCATGGCCTCCGCGGTCGGTCTCGGCTTGTTCTACAGCGAATATCTCTCCGCGGTCGGGTGAAACAGATGGTCGAACATTCTCCGCGAGCCCTGCGGTCCCCCGGACCCATGCTCGAATTCCTGCGCGGTCGTGACGTGCTCGTCGCGGGCTGGGGCGTCTCGGGACGCTCGCTCATCGAGCCGCTGCGCGATATCGGCGCCAACCCGGTGGTCACCGACGCGGGCGCGACGGCGCTGGCCGAGGCCGCCGAACTGGGGCTGGAGGTCGCGTCGTGCGTCCAACTGGAATCCACCGAACCGAGCGATCCGACCGGTCTGAGCCGGTTCGCGCTCGTCATCACCAGCCCCGGCTGGCGCCCGGACTCCCCGGTGCTCGCCGCGGCGGTGACCGAGGGCATCCCGGTCTGGGGCGACGTCGAATTCGCCTGGTGGGTCGATCAGGCCAGGATCTACGGTCCGGTGCGCAAATGGCTGGTGATCACCGGAACCAACGGCAAGACCACGACCACCCAGATGACCCACGCGATCCTGCGCGCCGCGGGAATCTCGAGCGTTGCCTGCGGCAATATCGGCCTGCCGATCCTCGACGCGCTGCGGCGCAATCCCGGCCCGCAGGTACTCGCGGTGGAACTCTCCTCGTTCCAGTTGCACTGGGCTCCGTCGGTGCGTCCGGAGGCGGGCGTCGTGCTCAACGTCGCCGAGGATCACCTGGACTGGCACGGCGGGCTCGACGCCTACGCCGCGGCCAAGGCGCGCGCGCTGTACGGCCGGGTCGGAGTCGTCGGTCTCGACGATCCGGTGGCGGCCTCGCTGGCGCGGCGGGCGAAGGCCAAGCGCGTCATCGGTTTCCGGATCGGGGTGCCCGCCGACGGTGAACTCGGCGTGGTGGACGGAAAACTGCTCGATCGCGCCTTCACCAAGGCCGCGATCCTGGCCGAGACCGCCGATATCAGCCCGCCCGGTCCAGCCGGTGTCGCCGACGCGCTGGCCGCGTCCGCGCTGACCAGGGCCATCGACGTCGCTCCGCAGTTCGTGCGCGAGGGACTCATCGAACACAAGGTAGGCCCGCACCGCGCCGCCTTCGTCCGTGAACTCGGCGGCGTCGATTTCATCGACGACTCCAAGGCCACCAACCCGCACGCGGCCCGGTCGTCGATTCTGGCGCATCCGCACGTGGTCTGGCTCGCGGGCGGACAGCTCAAGGGAGCGAGTGTCGAGGATCTGGTCGAGGAAGTCGCCGAGCGGCTCGTCGCCGCCGTGCTGATCGGGGCCGACGCGCCGGTGATCGCGGCCGCGTTGGCGCGACACGCACCCGAAGTCCCTGTGGTCGAGGTGCGCGCGGGAGACGATATCTCGATGCGTGACGACCCGTCGAGATCCGAGAAGGCCGATGCCGTCATGGCCGAGGCGGTCCGGACGGCGGCGGGATTGGCGGGCAACGGCGACACGGTGCTGCTCGCGCCTGCCGCGGCCTCACTGGACATGTTCGCCGACTACACCCATCGCGGACGCAGCTTCGCCGCCGCGGTGCACGCGCTGGAAGACGGTGACATCGGACGGCAGCCATGACGGAAGCGACGCGACGGAACTGGAACGGCCGCAAGGCCGCGCGCCCGGCAGCCGCCAAGGCGAGCCCGGGCACCCGTTTCGGCGCCTGGCTGGCCCGCCCGCTCGCGTCGTTCCATCTGATCGTCGCCATCGCGACCCTGTTGACCGTGCTCGGACTCGTCATGGTGCTGTCGGCGTCCAGCGTCGAGGCCTATGCCGACGGCGGCTCGGCCTACTCGCTGTTCATCCAGCAGGCCATGTTCGCGGCCATCGGCTGCGTCCTGTTCTACCTGGCGCTGCGGATCTCGTTGAAGCGGCTGCGCCAGTGGTCGTTCCCGGTGTTCGCGCTGTCGGTGCTCGCCCTGGTCCTGGTGCTGATCCCCGGTATCGGCAGCGAGGTGCAGGGCGCGCGGCGCTGGTTCGCCTTCGGCCCGATCTCGGTGCAGCCGTCGGAGATCATCAAGGTGTCGCTGGTGGTGTGGGGGGCGCATCTGCTGGCCTCGCGGCGCTCGGAACACGCGAGCCTCAAGGACATCCTGGTTCCGCTGGTGCCCGCCGGTCTGCTGGTCTGCCTGCTGGTCGTGCTGCAACCCAACCTGTCGACGACCATCGCGCTCGGCATCGTGCTCGCCGCGCTGCTGTGGTTCGGCGGGTTGCCGGTGCGGCTGTTCATCACCATCGCCATCTCGGGCGTGATCGCCGCCGGGGTGCTCGCCCTGTCGGCGGGGTATCGCTCCGACCGAATGCGCGCGTTCTTCAATCCGGGCGATGATCCGCAGGGCATCGGATACCAGGCCCGCCAAGCGCTCTACTCACTGGCCGACGGCGGTATCTGGGGCCGAGGACTCGGTCAGAGCCGGGCCAAGTGGAGCTATCTGCCCAACTCGCACAACGACTTCATCTTCGCCATCATCGGCGAGGAACTCGGCTTCCTGGGCTGCGCGCTGGTACTCGGACTGTTCGCGCTGTTCGTCTACACCGGCCTGCGCATCGCGAGCCGGTCGGTCGACCCCTTCCTGCGCCTGCTCACCGCGACCGCGACCACCTGGATCACCGCGCAGGCGCTGATCAATATCGGCTACGTCGTCGGCCTGCTCCCGGTGACCGGCTTGCAGTTGCCGCTGGTCTCGGCGGGCGGCTCGTCGCTCGCGATCACGCTGTTCATGTTCGGCATCATCGCCAACGCGGCCCGGCACGAACCCGAGGCGGTCTCGGCCCTGCACGCGGGACAGGACGGCCGGTTCAGCCGTCTGCTGAGATTGCCCAAACCCGAGGTGTACTCACCCGCGAAGGCGGAATCGGCGCGGGCCCGCTCGGCGGCGGCCCGGTCCGGTCAGCGGCCACGCAGGCCCGATCCGCGCGCGCAGTCGCAGTCCGGTCGGCGTCAGCCGCCGGAACAGCGTCGCCGTTCGCCCGAGAGCCGCGGCACCAGCTCTGCGCGCGCGACCCGCGCCTGGGAACCGAATTATCCGATGCCACATGCAAGAGAACGGGGTAGATCCAGGTGAGTGACGTGCGGTCCGGACTTTCGGTGATCGTCGCGGGTGGTGGTACCGCGGGACATATCGAGCCGGCACTCGCCGTCGCGGACGCCTTACGCCGACTCGACGATTCGATCCGGGTGACGGCGTTGGGCACCGAGCGCGGTCTGGAGACGCGACTTGTCCCCGAGCGCGGCTACCCGCTCGAGCTGATTCCGCCGGTGCCGCTGCCGCGTAAACCCAGCCTCGATCTGCTTCGCCTGCCCGGCCGGGTGCGCGCGTCGGTGGCGCGGACCCGCGAGGTGATCGACACCGTGCAAGCCGATGTGATCATCGGCTTCGGCGGATACGTCGCGCTGCCCGCCTATCTGGCCGCGGGCGGCGGAATATTCGGCCGACGTCGCGCGGTGCCGGTACTGGTGCACGAGGCGAACGCCAAGGCGGGTATCGCGAACAAGATCGGCGCACGGCGCGCGTCCCGAGTCCTGGCCGCGGTGGCGGATTCGGGTCTGTCGCGTGCCGAGGTCGTCGGGATCCCGGTGCGCGCCGCGATCACCACCCTGGATCGCGCGAGCCTGCGCGCCGAGGCGCGCGCGCATTTCGGGTTGCCGTCCGACGGACCGGTACTGCTGGTCTTCGGCGGCTCCCAGGGCGCGCGTTCGCTCAACGAGGCGGTCGCCGCGGCCGCGCCGCAGCTGTCGGCGGCCGGGATCTCGGTGCTGCACGCGCACGGGCCGAAGAACAGCGTCGATGTCGCCGAATCCGGTGGTGACGCGCGCTATGTCGCGGTGCCGTACCTGTCGCGGATGGATCTGGCCTACGCCGCGGCCGACGCGGTGGTGTGCCGTTCCGGCGCGATGACGGTCGCGGAGGTGTCGGCGGTGGGCCTGCCCGCCTTCTACGTCCCGCTGCCGCACGGAAACGGCGAGCAGGAACTCAATGCCGGACCGGTGGTCGCGAAGGGGGGTGGCAGAATCGTCCCCGATTCGGAACTGACTCCGAAGTACGTCATCGACGAGGTGATTCCGCTGCTGATCGATCCGACCCGGTTGAGCGAGATGGGCCTGGCCGCCGCGGGCGCGGGTCACCGCGACGCCGCCGACGCGGTGGCGCGGATCGCGGTGGAGGTGGCGCAGTCGTGAACGAGCGGAGCGGGCGACCCATGAACACAGCTACGGACACAGGGACGACAACCGCGACGGCGTCGACACGAGTGCGGCGGCCGAGCATCGGCGAGGAGCAGTCGTGAGCGAGGATCGTTCGGCGCTACCCGCCGATCTGGCGCGGGTCCACATGGTCGGCATCGGCGGCGCGGGCATGTCGGGAATCGCCCGGATCCTGCTGTCGCGCGGTGGCGCGGTATCGGGTTCGGACGCCAAGGAGAGCCGGGGTGTGCTCGCGTTGCGCGCTCGTGGCGCGCAGGTGCGGATCGGCCACGATGCCAGCGCTCTCGACCTGCTGCCCGGCGGCCCGACCGTGGTGGTGACCACCTACGCCGCCATCCCCAAGACGAATCCGGAACTGGTGGAGGCGAACCGGCGCGATATTCCGGTGCTGTTGCGCCCGGCGGTCCTCGCGTCGCTGATGCGCGGGCACCGGACGCTGCTGGTCTCTGGCACTCACGGCAAGACCTCGACCACCTCGATGCTGATCGTGTCGTTGCAGCACTGCGGATTCGATCCGTCCTTCGCGGTCGGCGGCGAACTCAACGAGGCGGGCACCAACGCCCATCACGGCACCGGCGACATCTTCGTGGCCGAGGCCGACGAGAGCGACGGCTCGCTGCTGCAATACGACCCCGACGTCGCCGTGGTGACCAATATCGAATCCGACCATCTCGACTTCTTCGGCACCGACGAGGCCTACGTCCAGGTCTTCGACGATTTCGCCGACCGGCTGACCGAGGGCGGTCTGTTGGTGGTGTGCCTGGACGATCCCGGCTCGCGCGCGCTGGCCGAGCGGGTCGCGCCACGGCTGGCCGAACGCGGTGTCGAGGTACTCGGTTACGGCTCCGGCGAACTGGCCGACGCGCCGGTGCCGGTCGGCGTCCGGCTGCACAGCTGGGAGCCGCGCGATGTCGGCGGTGTCGCCCAGTTCCAACTGGGTGACGAGACCTCGCCGCGTTCGCTGCGACTGTCGGTGCCAGGCAGGCATATGGCGCTCAACGCGTTGGGCGCGCTGCTGGCCGCCCGTGCCTCCGACGCGGATATCGACGAGATCATCCAGGGGCTGGAGGGTTTCGGCGGTGTGCACCGTCGCTTCCAGTTCGTCGGCAGGGAGAACGGCGTCCGGGTCTTCGACGACTACGCCCACCATCCGACCGAGGTGCGCGCCGTACTCGGCGCGGCCGTCGAACTGGTCGAGCAGGAGGCCCGCGACGGCGCTCGTTCGCGCCAGGGCCGGGTGATCGTGGTCTTCCAACCGCATCTCTACAGTCGCACCGCGACATTCGCCGCCGAATTCGGCGCGGCGCTGAGTCTGGCCGACGAGGTGGTCGTTCTCGATGTCTTCGGTGCGCGCGAGGAGCCGCTGCCCGGTGTGAACGGCGCGCTGGTCGCCCAGTCGGTGACCGCGCCCGTGCACTACCAGCCCGATATGTCGCGGGTCGGTCGCCAGGTGGCCGGGTTGACGCTGCCGGGCGATGTCGTGATCACCATGGGCGCGGGCGATGTGACGATGCTCGGCAGCCAGATTCTCGACGGCCTCCGGGCTCGGCCGCAGTACGGGCGCTGACCCGCGATGCGATCCGCGGACGAGCGGCGCGCGTGGTGGGAGGAGATCGCCGACAGACTGCGTCCGGAGCGGGTCGGCGGACTGCGGCAGGTGCGGTTGTGGAGTGTGCTCGGGGTCGGTGTGCTCACCGTCGTCGCGGTGCTCGCCTGGTTCACACCCGTGCTGTCGGTGCGCACGGTCGACATCGACGGCCTCTCCGCGGTCGGTGACGCCGAGGTGCACGAGCGGTTGCAGATTCCCTCGGGGCGTTCGATGCTGCGGATCGACACCGACGCGATGGCGCGGCGGGTCGCCGACATCCCCAAGGTGAGCAGTGTGCGGGTGCAGCGGGAATTCCCGTCCACCGTGCGGGTGTCGGTCGTCGAGCGCACGCCGGTGCTGTATTTCGAGAGCCCGCAGGGCGCGCACCTGGTCGACGCGCAGAGCACGGAATTCGCGATCGAGGCCGCGCCGATCGGGGTGCCGCAGCTGATCACCGGAAACCCGGGTAGCGCCGATCCGGTGACCAGGGCCGCGGTCGCCGTGGTCGCGGTGCTGCCGCCCGCACTGAACATCCAGGTGGGCGAGGTTGTGGCACGGTCGATTTCGGATATCTCCCTGAAACTCCAGGATGGCCGCACGGTACTGTGGGGCGGAGCGGACGACGCCGAACGCAAGGCGCAGGTGGTGTTACCGCTGCTGACGCGCGAGGGAACGGTGTTCGACGTATCGAGTCCTCATCTGGTCACGGTAAAGTGATCCACACCCATTGCGCCCAGGGTTTTTTCGGTGGTACCGGAGAAGTGGGGCGGGGGCAACCGTTCACGATACGACGTATCGCGCGGCGAGACGAGAGGGATCACACAAGATTCTGTGACTCGTCTCGGCGCGCCTGCGCGCGTATCGAGGCGGCTGCGAATAGCGTTCCGCACCAGTCGGATACTTGACATAACGCTAACCCTATGGTTGAACTTTAGGGTTAGCCCGGGCGGCGGCGCGTGAAGCTCGCCCCCGGGTTTCCTCGGCGGCATGTCCCGAATCCGAAAACGACAGGCTTTAGATCGAAGGAAGGCGAGAGCCCATGACGCCCCCGCACAACTACCTTGCTGTGATCAAGGTCGTCGGTATCGGCGGCGGCGGTGTGAATGCCGTCAACCGGATGATCGAACAGGGACTCAAAGGTGTCGAGTTCATCGCGGTGAACACCGACGCGCAGGCCCTGCTGATGAGTGATGCCGACGTCAAACTCGACGTCGGCCGTGAACTCACCCGCGGCCTCGGCGCCGGTGCCGACCCCGAAGTCGGCCGCCGCGCCGCCGAGGACCACAAGGACGAGATCGAAGAGGTGCTCAAGGGCGCCGACATGGTCTTCGTCACCGCGGGCGAAGGCGGCGGCACCGGCACGGGCGGCGCGCCCGTCGTCGCCAGCATCGCCCGCAAACTCGGCGCGCTCACCATCGGCGTCGTCACGCGTCCCTTCTCGTTCGAGGGCAAGCGGCGCGGCGGACAGGCCGAAACCGGTATCAACCTGCTGCGGGAATCCTGCGACACCCTCATCGTCATCCCGAACGACCGGCTGCTCCAGCTCGGCGACGCGGCGGTGAGCCTGATGGACGCCTTCCGTTCCGCGGACGAGGTGTTGCTCAACGGTGTTCAGGGCATCACCGACCTGATCACCACCCCCGGTCTGATCAACGTCGACTTCGCCGACGTCAAGAGCGTGATGTCCGGTGCGGGCAGCGCGCTGATGGGCATCGGTTCGGCGCGCGGGGAGGGCCGTTCGGTCAAGGCGGCCGAATCCGCGATCAACTCGCCGCTGCTCGAGGCGTCCATGGACGGCGCCCACGGTGTGCTGCTGTCGATCGCGGGCGGTTCGGATCTCGGGCTGTTCGAGATCAACGAGGCGGCCTCGCTGGTCCAGGAAGCCGCGCATATAGAGGCCAACATCATCTTCGGTACGGTCATCGACGATTCGCTCGGTGACGAGGTGCGTGTCACGGTGATCGCGGCCGGATTCGACGGCGGCGGTCCTTCCCGGCGCCCCACGTACGAACCGCCGAACAAGTCGAGCAGCACCATCGGGTCGAGCACGGCGGGGGAGATCGGGAGATCGTCGCGTTCCTACGAACCTGTGACACGCGACACCTCCACGCCCTCTTCGCGCCCCCCGAGCCGGACGGTGCCGAGCTATCAGGAGTCCGAGGAGATCCGGGTCAAGAACGCCGAGGCCTCTCGCGCGCGCGCCAACCCGCCGGATCCCGATGACGATGACGACGTCGACGTGCCGTCGTTCATGCGGCGCTAGTTCGCGCCGCCGCTCCCGCTGAAACCGTCGGCGGGAGGTCTGTCACACCGTCACCCTCGACGCGGGGGTGCGGTTGTCTGCCACGAGGCTGGTCCGTGCCGGATCAGCCTCCGTCTGTTTCCGGTGTTCCGCGCGCCACGGCGCTGCGGATTTCGGTGGACCGCGCCGAGGGCTACTACCCTCGGCAGCATGACTGCTGCGACGACCCTGACCGTCCGACGGGTGACAACGACGAGGACCGGCGGTTTCTCGGAGCCACCGTACGATTCGTTCAATCTCGGTGATCATGTCGGCGACGACCCGGTCGCGGTGCGGCGCAATCGCGAACGCCTCGCCGAGGGGATCGGGCTTACCCCGGACCGGCTGGTGTGGATGGAGCAGATCCACGGCCGCAATATCGAGATCGTCGACGGCCCGCGATCCGAGCCGGTGCCCGCGACGGACGCGCTGGTCACCACCGTGCCGAATCTGGCATTGGTCACACTGTCGGCCGATTGCGTGCCGGTGCTGCTGTCCGACGACGAGGCCGGGGTGATCGCCGCGGTGCACGCCGGTCGTATCGGCGCGCGGATCGGGATCGTGCCGCGGGTGCTCGACGTGATGGTCACGCTCGGCGCGCGGATCGATCGGATCGGCGCGTTCCTCGGACCGGCGGCCTCCGGGCGGCAGTACGAGGTGCCCGCCGCCATGCGGACGGACGTCGAAAAGCATCTGCCCGGCAGCGCGGCGACCACCGTGCGCGGCACGCCGTCACTGGATCTGCGCGCGGGTATCCGCCGACAGCTCACCGAGGCGGGCGTCGGCGGGGTGGCGGTCGACCCGAGGTGCACCATCGAGGACAAGACGTTGTTCAGTCACCGGCGTGGCGCACCGACCGGTCGGATTGCCGGTGTGATCTGGATGCAAGCGGGTATGTGAGTGGAAGTGCCTGCGCACGGCCGGGTTTCGCGGCAGGTGCGCCGGTCGGTGACGGGAAGGGCTGGTAGGTGTGAGCGGTACCGCGGAGTCGACGGTCGAATCGAGGGCGACGGCATTGTCGACCGGGCTCGACGCGCTGCTGCACAGGATCGACGCGGCATGCGAGGCGGCGGGACGTGATCCCGGATCGGTGCGCCTGCTGCCGGTGACGAAATTCTTCCCCGCCGCCGACGTGGAGATCCTGTACGGACTCGGCCGCCGCGACTTCGGTGAGTCGAGAGAGCAGGAGGCGAGCGCCAAGGTCGCGGCACTCGGCGAATACCTGGCAGCACAGGACGATTCGGACATCCGCTGGCATATGATCGGCCGGCTCCAGCGCAACAAGGCCCGCGTCGTCGCGCGGTGGGCGCACACCGTGCATTCGGTGGACAGCGAACGGTTGGCAACGACCCTGGACACCGCGGCGTGCGCCGCGCTCGAGGCGGGGGAGCGCTCCGATCCACTGCGGGTACTCGTGCAAATCAGCCTGGATGACGATCCCGCCCGCGGTGGTGTCGTGGCACGGGATCTCGACGCTCTCGCGGATCGGATCGCGAGTTTGCCGGGACTGCGGCTCGGTGGCCTGATGGCTATCGCGCCACTGGATGTTCCGGCCGATAGCGCATTTGCTCGACTTGCGACGTTGCACACGTCGCTGCTGGCCCGACACCCCGAAGCGACCGAGCTTTCCGCAGGAATGTCGGGGGATCTGGAGGCCGCCGTCGAACATGGTTCGACATGTGTGCGTGTCGGTACCGCTCTGATGGGCGCGCGACCGATAACCTCGGCGTAGCAAAGAAACCTCATCAGTCACATATGACACATATGCTTGGGACGGACGAGGGGCTGAGCAAGACTTCAACACCCGGCCGCCACCGGGGCCGAAGGAAGGTCGACCAGTATGAGCGAGCGCAGCGAGCGAACAATCGTCGCAGCCACCGTCGTGGTCATGACGCCGCCTAGCGACAGCGAGGCGCGATCATGAGCACGCTGCACAAGTTCAAGGCGTACTTCGGCATGGTCCCGCTCGAGGACTACGAGGACGACTACGTCGACGACCGCGCACCCCGTGGCGCGGGCGACCGTGGTGGACCCCGGCCCCGCGGGTATTCCGATCGCGGTGGCTACGGCGACCGCTACCCCGAAGATCGTTACGGCGCCGAACGATTCGGCGCCGACCGGTTCGACGACGAGTCCGGCTACCCCGAGCCCGCGTACAAGTCGCCCTACAAGGGCGGCTACCCGAGTTCGCGCGACTACGCCGACGAGCCGTACGGCGACGACCGCTACGAGGCGCCGAGGCGCCCCACCCGTATCGATGCCGCCCCTTCGTCGGGCAGCCGATTCCGGGCAGGCGGCGGTGCGCCGATGATGCGGGGAGCCACCAGGGGTGCGCTCGCCGTGGATCCCGACGCCGAGGAGCGCAGGCTCGAGGAGCGCGTGCGCCCCGAGCCCGTCGTGGCCCGCAGGCCCGGGATCTTCGAGGACGGAGGCCCCTTGTCCAAGATCACCACGCTGCGCCCGCGCGATTACAGCGAGGCCCGCATCATCGGCGAGCGGTTCCGTGAGGGCAATCCGGTGATCATGGACCTGGTCGACCTGAGCAACGCCGACGCCAAGCGGTTGGTCGATTTCGCGGCAGGACTCGCGTTCGCGCTGCGTGGCTCGTTCGACAAGGTCGCGACGAAGGTGTTCCTGCTCTCACCGGCCGACGTGGACGTATCGGCGGAGGAACGCCGTCGCATCGCGGAAACCGGCTTCTACAACCAGAAATAACAGTTCTATCCGGGGGGTGACGCGGTTCGTTCGCGTCCGGGGCGGTGTGGTCATTTTGCGCGGCGCGGATTTTGGGGCAGAGTGATCTGGTGGCCTTGTTCGCGGTGCTGTACTTCGTACTGTTCATCTTCTGGCTGTTGCTGATCAGCCGGGTGATCGTCGAGTTCGTGCGCAGTTTTGCCCGCGACTGGCGTCCCACAGGCGTCGTGGTCGTCATCCTGGAGGTGATCTTCACGATCACCGACCCGCCGGTGAAACTGCTGAGACGGTTGATACCGCCGGTGTCTCTGGGGGGAATTCGCCTGGACCTGTCGATAATGGTCCTGCTATTCGTCGTCTTCATCCTGATGTCGATCGTGAGCAGGCTCGGCCAACCGGTAGCTCCGGTGTGACAGAATGGGCTCAGATACCTTGCTAGATCTGCTCGATCTCCAAAAGACGCGTGAAGGGATCCTTCCATGCCGCTGACCCCAGCCGATGTGCACAACGTCGCGTTCAGCAAACCGCCGATCGGGAAGCGCGGCTACAACGAGGACGAAGTAGATGCCTTCCTGGATCTCGTGGAGCAGGAGCTCTCGCGTCTGATCGAAGAGAATGCGGACCTGCGCCAGCGGGTTGCCGAGCTCGATGCCGAGCTCGCCGACGCCAAGTCGAGCCGCCCCGCCGCGCCCGCGCAGGTCAAGGCTCCGATACAACAGGCGCCGCCGCCCCCACCCGAACCGATCAAACCCCCGGTTCAGCAAGCGCCGCCGGTGCCGATGCCGGTCGCCGCGCCGATTCCCAAGGACGCGCCGGGCGCGGACGCGAATCTGCAGGCAGCCAAGGTGCTCAGCCTCGCCCAGGAGATGGCGGACAGGCTCACCAGCGACGCGAAGACCGAGTCGGAGAATTTGCTGTCCAACGCGCGGGCAAACTCGGAGCGACTGGTGGGCGACGCCCGCACCCGCTCCGAGGCGATGATCGCCGACGCGCGCCAGAAGTCGGACGCGATGCTGTCGGACGCCCAGAGCCGGTCGGACAGCCAGTTGCGGCAGGCCAAGGAGAAGGCCGACGCCCTGCAGGCCGACGCCGAGCGCAAGCACACCGAGATCATGGCGACCATCACCCAGCAGCGCAGCGTGCTGGAAAGCCGGATCGAGCAGCTCAAGACCTTCGAGCGGGAGTACCGCGTGCGGCTGAAGTCGTACCTGGAATCGCAGCTCGAGGAGTTGGAGAACCGCGGCTCGGCGGTCCCGGTGGACGGCGGCGAGGCATTCGCCGACGCCAACACCGCGAACAACCTCGCGCCCGCCTCGTTCGCCAAGGGCGGCAAGTAACCTGGCTGCGGGCGATGCGGGCCCCGCATCGCATGTCGCCTGAACCGCTGTTCGAGTAGCTGGAAGTACAGTCGAACCGCCTGGGACGCCTAGGGGGTCATCATGCTCGTCTTGACGCTCGTCCTTGCCGCCATCGGATTCGCCCTGCTCGTGACCGCATTGACCACCGGGTCGGTGCTGTGGGCGTGGGGTTGCATCGTCGTCTGCGTGGTCGGTGCTGTGATGTTGCTGGTCAGTGCATTGTCGATGCGCAGGCCGGATGGCGACGCACCGCCGCCACCGAGGCGCCACGCGAAGCGGTGATCCGCTGTCCGCCGGGAATCCGTTCGACAGCGCTGGTTAGAATCGAAGAACTACACGGCGTCGATCCGGCCATCACCGGGGAGCTTTCGGAAGAACGGCGCGTTCGCGCCAAGTAGAACCGAACGGGTGAGCCCGTCACAGCTCATCACGAGAGGTCCGGCCCGATCGTCGCCGGACAAGCGGGGTGGTACCGCGGTTGCGGCGCAGTGGGCGCCGTCATCGTCCCCGTGCCGACACCGAACGCGCCGGGTGGCGCGGTGGCACGAGGAGACGTATCCGCGATGGCGGACGACAGCAAGAGCGCATATCCCCGCGTAGACCTGGGCGCAGGCAGCGACGGCACGTTCCCCGACCTGGAACGACGCGTGCTGGACGCATGGGCCGCCGACGACACCTTCCGCGCCAGCATCGACAACCGCGCCGGTACCGGGCCGGGCGAGGAGTTCGTGTTCTACGACGGACCGCCGTTTGCCAACGGTCTGCCGCATTACGGTCACTTGCTCACCGGATACGTCAAAGATCTTGTTCCGCGTTTCCAGACGATGCGCGGTAAGCGTGTCGACCGCCGTTTCGGCTGGGACTGTCACGGATTGCCCGCGGAAATCGAAGCTGAAAAGCAGCTGGGTATCACGGACAAATCACAGATCGATGACATGGGGTTGGCGGAATTCAATGCCGCCTGCAAATCCTCGGTGCTCCGGTATACCGGTGAATGGCGCGACTACGTCACCAGGCAGGCGCGCTGGGTCGACTTCGACAACGACTACAAGACCCTCGATCTCGACTTCATGGAGTCGGTGATGTGGGCCTTCAAGTCGCTGCACGACAAGGGCCTGATCTACCAGGGGTTCCGGGTCCTGCCCTACAGCTGGTACGAGCAGACCCCGCTGTCGAACCAGGAGACCCGCCTCGACGACGCGTACAAGATGCGCCAGGATCCGGCGGTCACCGTCGACATGGTGCTGTCGGTCGATCCGGACCATCCGCTGCGTGGACTCGACGGCGCGAACGCGCTCATCTGGACGACGACACCCTGGACGCTGCCCTCCAACCTCGCGATCGCGGTGCATCCCGACGTGCGCTACGTGCAGGTGCGGACCGAGGACGGCAAGCGGTATCTGCTGGCGGCCGAACGGGTCTCGCACTACGCTCGCGAATTCGGCGAGCAGCCGGAGGTGCTCGGCGAATACGACGGCGCCGCGCTGGCCGGGCTGGCGTACGCGCCGCCGTTCGACTTCTTCCTCGGACACCCGAACGCGCACCGGGTGCTGAACGCCGACTACGTGACCACCGATTCCGGCACCGGCATCGTGCACCTCGCGCCCGCGTTCGGCGAGGAGGACATGGACGTCGCCGCGGCCAACGGCATCACGATCGTGCAGCCGCTCGATCAGGGCGGCAAGTTCACCTCGATGGTCCCGCCCTACGAGGGGCTGATGGTCTTCGACGCCAATCCGGTGATCATCAAGGATCTCAAGGCGGCGGGAAAACTGCTGCGCCACGAGACGATCGAGCACTCCTATCCGCACAGCTGGCGTTCGGGCCAGCCGCTGATCTACATGGCCGTACCGTCCTGGTTCGTCGCGGTGACCCAGTTCCGCGACCGGATGGTGGAGTTGAACAAGCAGATCGAATGGGTTCCCGAGCACATCCGCGACGGGCAGTTCGGCAAATGGCTCGAAGGCGCGCGCGACTGGAACATCAGCCGCAACCGCTACTGGGGCAGCCCGATCCCGGTCTGGGTCTCCGACGACCCGGCCCATCCGAGGATCGACGTGTACGGCTCGCTCGACGAGCTGGAACGCGATTTCGGTGTGCGGCCGACCGATCTGCACCGCCCGATGATCGATGAGCTGACCCGCCCGAATCCGGACGACCCGACCGGGCGGTCGACCATGCGCCGGGTGCCCGAGGTGCTGGACTGCTGGTTCGAGTCCGGGTCCATGCCCTACGCGCAGGTGCACTACCCGTTCGAGAACAAGGAGTGGTTCGACTCGCACTTCCCCGGCGATTTCATCGTCGAGTACAACGGGCAGACCCGCGGCTGGTTCTACACCCTGCACGTGCTGGCGACCGCGCTGTTCGACAGCCCGGCCTTCAAAACCGTCGCCGCGCACGGCATCGTGCTCGGCGACGACGGGCTGAAGATGTCGAAGTCCAAGGGCAACTACCCCGATGTGAACGAGGTGTTCGACCGGGACGGGTCCGACGCCATGCGCTGGTTCCTGATGAGTTCGCCCATCCTGCGCGGCGGCAATCTCATCGTCACCGAACGCGGTATCCGCGAGGGGGTCAGCCACGCGCTGCGCCCGCTGTGGAACGCGTGGACCTTCCTTCAGCTCTACGCCTCGGCCCCCGGGACATGGCGCACCGATTCCCCCAATGTGCTCGACCGCTACATCCTGGCGAAGCTCGCGGCGACCCGCGACGTCATGACCGAGGCGCTGGAGAGCTACGACATCGCCGGCGCCTGCGAGGAATTGCGTTCCTTCGCCGACGCGCTCACCAATTGGTATGTGCGCCGGTCGCGTTCGCGGTTCTGGTCGGAGGATCGCGATGCCGTCGACACCCTGCACACGGTGCTCGAGGTCGCCACCAGGCTCGCCGCGCCGCTGCTGCCGCTGATCTCGGAGGTGATCTGGCGTGGACTGACCGGTGGACGCTCGGTGCATCTGACCGATTGGCCCGAATCCGCCTCGTCGGCCGCCGCGTTGCCGCGTGATCCGGAGCTGGTGGCCGCGATGGACGAGGTCCGCACGGTCTGCTCGACGGTGCTCGGCCTGCGCAAGGCGCAGAACCTGCGGGTGCGGCTGCCGTTGGCCGAGGTCACCATCGCCGCGGCCGATGCCGAGCGTCTGCGTCCCTACGCCGACATCATCGCCGACGAGGTGAACGTCAAGAAGGTCGATCTGACGACTGATGTCGCCGTGCACGGCCGCTTCGAGCTGGTCGTCAACGCCAGGGCGGCGGGCCCGCGTCTGGGCAAGCAGGTGCAGACGGTGATCAAGGCGGTCAAGGCGGGCGAATGGTCCGAGGACGCCGAAGGTGTCGTCAGCGCGGCCGGTATCACGCTGCTGCCGGAGGAGTACACCCAGCGGCTGGTCGCCGCCGAACCCGAGTCCACCGCCGCACTGCCGGGCAATGCCGGTCTGGTCGTGCTGGATTCGGTGGTCACCGAGGAACTGGAAGCCGAGGGGTGGGCCCGCGATCTGATCCGCGATCTGCAGGAGACCAGGAAATCGCTCGGTCTCGACGTCTCCGACCGCATCACGGTGGTGCTCGGGGTGCCCGACGATCGGCTGGACTGGGCGCGCACGCACCGCGATCTGGTGGCGGGCGAAATCCTCGCCACAGACCTGACATTCGGTGATCCCGGTGCCGATGCCGCCGAAATCGTCGGTGGTGTCAAGGTTTCGATCGTCAAGGCGTGATCGGAGCCCGTCGGGGCGGGCTCACGCTCGCCCCGACGGGCTGTTCGGCCGTGACCGGTGCTGTCGATCACGCCGCGCGCTGTCACCGCCCCCGCCGGTCTTCGCCCATCGCCATCCGCACGCTTCGCGGTCGGCCCGGATCGCCGGTCGTCCGCTGACGATGACGGTTTCCACTCTGCCGGACTGATTGCAATATGCAAGCAGATTCTTGTGATAAAGGTCACATGCTGAATATTTGCTGGAAGCATTGTGGCGATCTTGCCGAGCCCGGCAGAATTTACGGATGTGACCGGTGTGGTCGAGAGGCACTCTCGGCAACTCGGTGCATGATCGGTGGTTTGTCCTGTGTGAACCGCGTTTTTCGGACTTCGACAGTCCGATGACGCGCTGTGGTCTACGGCTCCCTTCTCGTCGTGGGATGGTTGCCGAGAGTTAGCCAGGCCGCCGTTCGGCGGCCGACAGCTAGGCCGACAGTGAGGGGCGAGCACGTGAACAGGAAATCGTTGCGCCGGATGATCTTCGGCTTCTTCATCTCCGCCACGGCCACTCTGCTGCTGGCCGGGCCCGCGCTATCGGATACCGAGAGCGTATCGGGCAGCTCCGGATCGGCATCCGGTTCCGGCTCCGGCAGTTCCAGCGGATCGGCGGCACTTCCGGTGTCGAGTATCGCCGGGCTCGGCGCGCTGGCCGCGGCGACCACCCAGACCGGCAAGCCCTACGAATGGGGCGGTGTCGGCCCGAATTCGTGGGATTGCTCCGGGCTGGTGCAGTGGGCGTTCCGGCAGGTAGGCGTGAGTCTTCCGCGTACCACCTGGCAGCAGGCCACGGTCGGTGCGCCGGTCCCGCGCTACGCGCTGTCACCCGGCGACGTCGTCGTCCTCAACAGCGACGGTTCGCACGTCGGCATCTACGCCGGATTCGGCCAGGTGCTCAACGCCTTCGACTGGGGCGTCCCGGTCGGCCTGACTCCGCTGGACAGGTTCGACATCTACGCGATCCGCCGCTTCTGACCGACCGGGCCGCAGACGGGCGCTAGACGGTCTCCGCGACCAGTTGGTGCAGCAGCGGCCCGTACTCCGGATGCGCGAGCGCGGAAGCGAATTGGGCGACCAGGTAGTCGGCCGGATTGCCGGTGTCGTACCAGCGGCCGCTGATGACCTGACCGAAGACCGGGTTGCGCGAGGCGTGCACGTTGATGGCATCGGTCAGGTAGACCTCGCCCTCGCGGTGCTGATACCAGCGCTCGGTCTGCCGTCGCAGTTCGTCGACGATGCCCGGGGTCACGACGTAGCCGCCGACCGCAGCGAAGGCCGACGGCGCGTCTTCGGGCTTGGGTTTCTCCATCAGACCGGTGATGCGCAGCAGACCGTCGCCGCGATCGTCGGCGACCACGGGCACGCCGTAGCGTTGGGAATCGGACGGTGCCATCGGCATCAGCGCGAGTACCGGCGCGCCGGTGGACTCGTACGCGTCGATCAACTGCTGGGCACGCGGCACGTCGGCGACGAACACATCGTCGGGCCAGAGCACCAGCATGGGTTCGTCACCGGCGTTGCGGGCGGCGTTCAGCACGGGTGTGCCGTTGCCGTAGGGGCCGTGCTGATCGAGGTAGGTGATGTGGCCGAGCCGGGACAGATCGCCGACCTCGGCGACGGCGTCGGCGTACGCGGTCTTTCCGTCGGCGCGCAACTGGGCGACGAGCGCGGGGTTCGGACGGAAATGGTCCTGGATCAACGACTTGCCGCCGCTGACCACGATCGTGATATCGGTGATGCCGGAAGCCACCAACTCGCGGACGGTGTGCTCGATGACGGGTTTGTCGCCGACCGGCAGCATCTCTTTGGGGATGGCCTTGGTCAGCGGGAGTAGGCGTGAGCCGATTCCGGCAGCCGGGATGACGGCTTTGCGGATCTTCATGAACCGATCATCACATACCGCCGGTGCTCCCAGGCCCGTTCGGTGGGCGTCCGCGCGCCCGTGTCGATCTTGAACAATGCACGTATCGGTCCAGGTCACGGCCAGTTCGGTGGGTGCGAGGGTCGCGGGTACGGCCGCTCGCACACTCACAGCGGATCGACAGCTACCGGCCGGTGACGAGCGTGGCGCGTCCGGCCGCGGGGTCCGCGACGCGCCGCCCCGGACCTGCCACGGGTGAACCGGATTCCTCCGGGACGCGACGGCTCGCCGAGGGCGTGGACGTGTCGGTAGGGCGGCGTAGATTCCGGTGCGTGAGTGGACGCACCGGACAACGGCCGTGAGCGGTGACGTGCGCGCCCGCCCTCGATGGCGGGCGTCCCGGCGCCACCTCGGGGTGTCCGCCGGACCCGGGGAGTTTCGGTCCGGGAAATATTCGGCGACTCCGCAGTGAACGCGACCGTGCGACAGCCCTACCCACCCGATCACGCCGATCGGGTCGCGCGCCGCTGGGTGCTCCACATCGATATGGATGCCTTCTTCGCCTCGGTCGAACAGCTGACCCGGCCGACCCTGCGCGGTCGGCCGGTGCTCGTCGGCGGCGCGGGCGGTCGCGGCGTGGTGGCCGGCGCGAGTTACGAGGCGCGGGTTTTCGGCGCGCGCTCGGCGATGCCGATGCATCAGGCCAGGCGGCTCGTCGGGGCCGCGGCCGTGGTGGTGCCCGCGCGCGGTGTCGTCTACGGCGTCGTCAGCGGCCGGGTCTTCGACGCGTTGCGCGGCCGGATTCCGGTGCTGGAGACGTTGTCGTTCGACGAGGCGTTCGGCGAACCCGTCGAACTCGCCGGGGCGAGTACCGCCGCCGTGCACGCATTCTGCGCCGAACTGCGGTCGCTGGTCCTCGAACGGACCGGACTCGTGGCCTCGGTCGGGGCCGGTACCGGGAAACAACTCGCCAAGATCGCCTCCGGACTGGCCAAACCCGATGGTATCCGCGTGATTTCGCCCGTCGAACAGCGAGAACTGCTGGAAGGGCTGCCGGTGCGCAAGCTGTGGGGGATCGGACCGGTGGCCGAGGCGAAACTGCGATCGCTCGGCATCGAGACCGTCGGCGCGTTCGCGGCACTGCCCGAGCAGGAGGCGGTGTCGATTCTCGGCGGCAGCGTGGGGTCATCGATGCACCGGCTGGCGCGCGGAATCGACGATCGCCCGGTCGCCGAACGCGCGGAGGCCAAACAGATCAGCGCCGAGACCACATTCGCCACCGATATCGTCACCATGGCCGGTCTCCGATCCGCGATCGAGGCGATGACGGCCGCCGCGCACCGTCGCCTGGAGAAGGACGGACGCGCCGCGCGCACCGTGGTACTCAAACTCAGGAAATCGGATATGAGCATCGTGACCCGATCGTTCACACTCCCGTACGCGACCACCGATCCGATCACCCTCGGCACCGCGGCGCAGCGTTCGGCGATCGATCCGGCCGAACTCGGCCCGATCCGGCTGGTGGGCGTGGGATTCGGCGGACTCTCGACGGTGCGCCAGGAATCGCTGTTCCCCGAACTCGACCAGATGCCGATCGAGGACGTCGCCGAAACCGGTTGGGGCTCAGAGCCTGTCGCCGAGTCGGTAGGCGCGGGTGGTGACGGTCGCGCGCCCTGGTTTCCCGGAATGGATGTGTCACATCCGGAATTCGGGCACGGGTGGGTGCAGGGCGCGGGACTCGGCGTGGTTACCGTACGGTTCGAGACAAGCTCGACAGGGCCGGGTCCAGCGCGTACCTTCAGCGCCGACGACATCAGTCTGTCCCGGGCGGATCCGCTCGGTAGTCTCCACTGACCGGTAACCTGTGTGAGCCGTGCAGCGCCGCCGGTGAACATCGATGCCGCGCGGCGATGTCGGGGTACTTCCCGTGACCACCTACTCGAACGCAAAGGACGAGCAGTTGAAGCTTCGTAAGACTGGACGCATCGCGATCGCCGGCCTCGCCGTTGTCGCCGCTCTGAGCATGACCGCATGCGGCAGCGACGACAAGAGCGACACCGCCAAGCCGACCAAGACGTCGACCAGTGCGAAGGCCACCGCCGCGGCGAACGTGCCGCCGGTTCCGAGCGTGGCGGAGTTGAACGCACAGTTGCAGAAAGCGCTCGACCCCTCGGTGCCCAACTCCGAGAAGCTGAACATGGTGCAGGGCGCCGAGGCCGATCCGGAGCTGCCGAACCGCCTGGCCGAGGCGTACACGGCCACCAATGCCTCGGTCGAGGTCACCGAGGTCACGGCGTTCGGTGACACCATCAACGCCAAGGCCAAGGTCGTCCTGAACGGCCAGGAGAACATCGCCGACGTGCCGTTCGTCGCCGAGGACGGTGTGTGGAAGGTCCAGAAGGCGTGGGCCTGCCAGATGCTGGCCGCCCTCGGTCAGCAGTCGACCGCCTGCAGCTGAGATCGATGTGGAGGGCGTTCCGGTCCGTCGGGCCGGGCGCCCTCCACATGTTTCCGATCGGTTATTTCCGGTGAACGCGCAGGCCAGAAGGCCGGATCCGGGACGAGAGCGACTGCGCGGTACCGGCAACGGTTTTCGCTCTCAGGAATGATGGTTACCATCACCCTCCGTGGCTGACACGATGGTGTGGGCGGGGCAGCCGTCCGTCCGGGAAATCGACAACGGGACGGGACCGCGCGTCGCGCGCGGAGGCTGGGCTGCTCCTGTCGCCCTCATCGCGGCACTGATCGGCGCGCTCTGCGCGATCGCGGTGCCGCTGCTCCCGATCCGGGTGGACGCGGCGACGCTGTCCTGGCCGCAGGCGGATTCGACGCGCAGTATCGAGGCGCCGCTGATCGCCTACGCGCCGTCCACCTTCCACGCGACGGTGCCGTGCGCGGCGATCGATCGGCTCGCGGCCGACGGCGGAGTGCTCGCGGCGACCGGCCCGACCGGAGCCCCCGACCTGGCCAGGTACGGATTCATCGCCCAGGTGCAGGCTCGCTCCGAGGACACCCCGGCCCGGCTCGACGTGGTGTTGCGCAATCAGGCGCTGTTCACCGTCGCGCTCGATCGACTCGAACCCGGCTGCGTCCTCACCGTGGACGCCGACAACGCGACGGCGACCGCGACCCTCAGCGCCTCCGGCGTCACGCCGGTCACCCTGACCGGGGATTTCCGTCCGCAGATGGTCGGCATCTTCAGCGATCTGGCCGTCGCCGACGGCACTCGGGTCACGGCCGAACTCGATACCAGGTTCTCCTCGTCCCCGACGCCGCTCAAACGCGCGGCGATCTGGCTGGCCGTCCTGGCGACCGCGGTATCGCTGATCGCGCTGGCGCGGCTGGACCGGCGTGACGGCATGCGGCCGACGCGGCGGCGTCCCTTCTCGCTGCTGCGGCAGTTCACGATTCTCGACGGCGTCGTCGTGTCGTCACTGGTGATCTGGCATTTCATCGGTTCGACCACCTCCGACGACGGTTATCAGCTCGGCATGGCCCGCGCTTCGGGCGCTTCGGGCTACATGGCCAACTATTTCGCCTACTTCGGCGTCCCCGAGAATCCGGTCGGCACGCCCTACTACGACCTCATCCGGGTCATGGCGCAGATATCGACGGCGAGTCCGTGGGTACGCCTGCCCGCGCTGCTGTGCGGGGTGTTCATCTGGCTGCTGCTCAGCCGCGTCGTCGTGCCCCGGCTCGGGGTCGCGGTGCGTCACAGCGCGGTCGCCCGGTGGACCGGCGCGTTCGGCTTCCTCACCGTGTGGATGGCCTACGACAACGGTCTGCGCCCGGAACCGCCCGTCGCGCTGGGCCTGCTGCTGACGTGGTGCGCGGTCGAGCGCGCGATCGCGACGCGGCGGATGCTGCCCGCCGCGGTCGCGGTACTGGTCGCGGCCTTCACCGTGACGGCGGGACCGTCCGGTGTCATCTGTATCGCGGCGCTGCTCGCGGGATTGCGGCCGGTGGCGCGCATCGTCATCGAGCGCGTCGGCCCGGGCCTGCGTCCGGGGCGGTGGCTGCTCGGTTTCGCCGTGCTGCTCGCGCCCCTGGTCGCGGCCGGGCTGCTGGTGCTGGCGATCGCGTTCGCCGACCAGCCGATCGCCGCCGCGCTCGAGATGCAGCGCGTGCACCACATCATCGGCCCCGATGTGCCCTGGTACCAGGAGTATCTGCGCTACCAGTACCTGTTCCAGGGCGAGACCGACGGTTCGGTCGGTCGGCGGATCGGCATCTTCGCGCTGCTCGCCGGTCTCGTGGTCTGCGTGGTGATGGTGCTGCGCAAGGGCGGCCGGATTCCGCGTACCGCGGCCGGGCCGTCGCGGCGGATACTCGGCACCACCGCGGGCGCGCTGGTGCTCATCATGATCACGCCGACCAAGTGGACCCACCACTTCGGTGTCTTCGCCGGTGTCGCGGGCGCCGTCGCGGTGCTGACCGCGATGGCGGTCGGCCCACGGGTACTGCGCACGCCGCGTAATCGGGCCCTCTTCGCCGCCGTGGTCGCCTTCCTGCTGGCGCTGGTGTTCTCCGGTCCCAACGAGTGGTGGTACGTGTCCTCCTACGGCATGCCGTGGTGGGACAAACCGCCGGTGGTGGCCGGTTTCGCGGTGAATCAGCTGTTCCTGTGGCTGGCCCTCGCACTGCTCGCGGTGGCGGCGTGGTGGCAGGTACGGGCACCGGAACCCGGTACACCGCACCGGGTTTCGCGTCTCGCCTGGCGGGTCTCGCTGTTGCCGCCGCTGACCATCGCGCTCGCGCTGCTCGTGGTGTGGGATCTGGGGTCCTTCGCGAAGGCCGCCGTCGCCCAGGGCCCCGCGTTCTCGCTCGCGCGCTCCAACTTCGACGCCGTCACCGGCGACCCGTCGGGCCTGGCCGGACACGTACTGGTCGAAGCGGACCCGAACGCGGGAATGCTACGTCCGCTCACCGGCGACGCGTTCACCACGCTGGCCGGGACCGGAACCGGATTCACCCCGTCGGGTGTGGCGAACGACCTGCGCCCCGACGACGAGGCGACCGGTTCGGTCGGCAGCATCGCCGACGCGTTGAACACCGACAGTTCCCGCGCCGGAACGGGATCCGGCACCGCGAGCGCCGCCCTGCCCTTCGGCCTCGATCCCGTCACCACCCCGGTGCTCGGCAGCTACCGATCCGGTGACGCGGGCCCCGCCGAACTCACCACCGGGTGGTACCGGCTGCCCGCGCCGGACCATCGCGCGGGCATCGTCGCGCTGAGCGCGGCGGGCCGGATCCGGTCGGTGGACGCCGACGGTGTCGTCACCGTGGGACAGACACTCGAGATCGAATACGGCACGACCGATTCCGATTCGACCGCGCGCGCCGCGGGCCGGGTGGCCCCGATCGATATCGGCCCCGCCCCTTCGTGGCGCAACCTGCGGGTGCCGTTCACCGATATCCCGCCCTCGGCCGACGTCATCCGCGTCGTCGCCGTCGACCGCGACCGCAACCCGGCCCAGTGGCTGGCCCTGACCCCGCCGCGCGTGCCGCAGACAACCACACTGCGCGACCTGGTCGGCTCCCGCACCCCGGTCCTCACCGACTGGATGGTCGGCCTCCAATTCCCCGGCCAGCGCCCCTACGACCACCGCCACGGCATCGCCGAGATCCCCGCCTACCGCATCCTGCCGGACCGCCCCGGCGCCGAGATCACCACGCTGTGGCAGAGCCACGACAAGGGCGGCCCTCTCGGCTGGTCGGACATGCTGCTGCGCGCCCGAACCCTGGCCACCTACCTGAACCACGACTGGCGCAGGGACTGGGGCGAATTGCAGCAGCTGACCAGGATCGCCCCCGACGCCGTCCCCGCCGATCCGGTGATCACTCAACGGGACCACTCCGGACTCTGGACCCCGGGCGAACTCAGCACCGTCTGGTAGCCGGCCGCGAACCCGCTGCCCCCGGGCCGCCAACTATCCAGCTGTTCGGATGGCGAGGGCGACGAGGTCTTCGCCGGTGAGGCCGGGGTAGCCGTGCAGCAGGGACCGCCAGCGTTGCGGTACGGCGGACGCGCCCCATCGGGCGCCGAGCAGAGCGCCCGCGATGGCGGCGGTGGTGTCGGTGTCGCCGCCCGCGCGTACGCACAGTTCCAGGGCCAGTGGCAGGTGGGCGGGGCCGGAGGCGTCGGCGGTCGTGATGGCCCACCACGCTGTCTGGAGGGCGTGGACGACCCAGCCGTTGTGCGCGAAGTCGGTGGGTGCTCCGGTTTCGGCGGCGTCGAGCAGGCGGTTCCAGTAGTCGGCGCTCGCGGATCGTGCGACGTAGTCGCGTACGCCGTCGAAATTTCCGGCGAGTACGGCGTGCCGGATGGCGTAGGTCCAGATCTTGCAGGCTTCGATCGCCTGCTGGTCGTGGTGGGTGAGCGCGCTGACGATTCCGGCCATGCGGACGCATTCCTCGGCGTCGTCGAGGTAGGCGAGCGCGACGGGGGCGGTGCGCATGAGCGATCCGTTGCCGCCGGTGCGGCCTTCGATCGTCATGGCCTGTATCTGCATCTCGCGCGCGGATTTCGGGCGGGCGGCGAGTACTTTGGCGGTCTGGACGCCGATGTCGGGCGGGTCGAAATCGAACCAGCGGACGAAGCCCGCGGCCACCGCGTCGAGGTCGATGCCCGGTCCGGGTTCGGCGGCCTGGGCGACCGCGATCGCCATCGATGTGTCGTCGGTCCATTCGCCGGGCGCCCAGCGGCACATGCCGCCGCCGATCATGCCGATTTCGGCTTCGGCGTCCGGATAGGTGAATTCGTATCCGGCACCGAGCGCGTCGCCCGCCGCGGTTCCGAGCAAGGCTCCGGCTACCCGGTCCCACTGCCTGTCGTCCAACCTGATCCAACCCCTCGATACCGCGTCGATCGGACAATGTACCCGAGATCGGGCTGTTGTTCCGCTGTCCCGATGTGACAGAGGTGGGCCGGTTTTTCTGTCTGGCGGTGACGAAAGATGCTCCGCGCGAACCCGGTTCGGCGGTGGACGGAATGGGTCTCGCGCAGTGGGTCTGTCAGATCGGGGCTTCGGGGACCGGTTTCGAGGCGGGGCGCCGGGCGCGGCGGGCGCGGGTGAGGGCGTCGGCGGTGAAGATCGCCAGTGCGGCCCAGATCAGGGCGAAACCGGCCCAGCGCGAGGCGGGCATCGGTTCGTGGACGACCGCGACGCCCCATGCCATCTGCAACGCGGGTGTCAGGTATTGCAGCAGCCCCATGGTCGACAGCGGAACCCGTTGCGCGGCAATCGCGAACAGCAGCAGCGGAACCAGTGTCACCGGACCGGTCGAGACCATCAGTGCGGTGTGGGCGGGGCCGGAATCGAATTCGCTGCGGCCGGTCAGCACGAGTACCAGGATGAAGCCCAGCGCGAACGGCGCGGCGACGATACCTTCGGCGGCGATCCCGCGTAGCGCGTCGAGCCGGATGACCTTCTTGACCAGTCCGTAGACGGCGAAGGAACACGCGAGCACCAGCGCGATGACGGGTGGCCTGCCGTAGTCGACGGTCAGTACCGCCACGGCGACCGCGCCGAGCCCGAGTGCCGCCCACTGCGCCTTCGCGAGCCGCTCGCGGAAGATGACCACCCCGAACGCGACGGTGACCAGCGGGTTGATGAAGTAGCCGAGCGCGCATTCCACCACGTGTCCCGAGGTCACGCCGAAGACGTAGGTGCCCCAATTGATCGACAGCGCCGCCGAGGCCAGCGCCGCCATTCGCCATGTCCTGCCGTCGATGCCGCGTAACTCGCGCAGCCGCCCGGAGACGACGAGCACGATCGATACCAGCACCAGCGTCCACACGATCCGCTGCGCCACCACCTCGGCGGCGCTCGCGAAGGCGAGCAGCCCGAAGAACGCGGGAAACAGCCCCCAGATCAGATAGGCGCTCGCGCCGAACGCAACACCGGGAACCTCGACTCGCCGCACTCGTCTCACGGTACTTCGCCCCCGTGAACCATTAGGAACCGATCGGTCTGTTTATTCGGGGACGGTGTACGAGGTCACCGTCGTCGTTTTCGCCGCGGTCCGCGGTTCCGGTGTGGGCGTGGGAATTTCGGCCCGCCGGGCGAAGTGCAAAATAACAGTCCGGGAGGTATGTTTCTCGGCGTGTCGGGGAAATGTTCTATCCGGAGGGGTCCCCTTTGAAACTACTTCGTACCTGCGCCGTCGCCTCGGTGTCGATCGCGCTCGGTCTGCTCGGCGCGGGAAGCGGCACGGCGGGCACGGGCAGCGCGGGTAACTACCCGCCGCCCGCACCGACCTACACGCTGTTACCGGGCGGGATCGTGCGCATAGAGCCGGGACCGGGTGGTCCGCCGACCGGATGGTGGTGCGGTGGGGCCTCGCTCAATCCACCCACCTACTTCGCCGCGCCCCGGGGTGCGCCGCTGCCGCAGGACCTGCATTTCCCGCCGGGGAGCACCGTGCAGATCGAGTGCACCAGCGGTTCCGATGTCAGGGCGCGGGTCGAGTTGGTGACCCTGCCCTGACGGCGGGAAATCCCCACGGCCTCGGTCCCCTGTGGGGCCGAGACCGTGGCTAGGCTTGCCTGCATGTCGACAACGGTGCAGGCGCCGAAAGCCAACGGACTCACGGCTGCGGAGGTCGAGCGACGTCGTAGCGACGGACTGACCAACGACGTGCCGGACCGGGCCAGTCGCTCGGTGCGCGAGATCATCCGGGCCAACGTCTTCACCCGGATCAACGCCATTCTCGGTGTGCTGTTCGTCCTTGTCCTGTCCACCGGATCGGTGATCGACGGCATGTTCGGCCTGCTGATCGTCGCCAACAGCGCGGTGGGCATCATCCAGGAGGTCCGGGCGAAGCGGACACTGGATCAACTCGCGATCGTGAGCCAGGCCAAGCCGACGGTGCGCAGGGACGGGATCGCGGCCCAGATCGCACCGCGCGAGGTGGTGCTCGACGACCTGATCGAACTCGGCCCGGGCGATCAGATCGTCGTCGACGGCGTGACCGAGGAATCCGCGCTGCTCGAAGTGGACGAATCGCTGCTCACCGGTGAGGCCGACCCGGTCGACAAGGCGATCGGCAGCCAGGTGATGTCGGGTAGTTACGTGGTCTCGGGCAGCGGCGCCTACCGGGCGACCAAAGTCGGGCGCGAGGCCTACGCCGCCAAACTCGCCGACGAGGCGAGCAAGTTCACCCTGGTGAAATCGGAGCTGCGCAGCGGCATCGACACCATCCTCAAGGTCATCACCTACCTGCTGATTCCCGCCGGTCTGTTGAGCATCTACAACCAGCTGGTCTCGAGTGGTGAGAGCTGGCGGCCCGCCGTGACGGGCATGGTCGCGGCGTTGGTGCCGATGGTGCCCGAAGGGCTCGTCCTGATGACCTCGGTGGCCTTCGCGGTCGGTGTGGTCCGGCTCGGACGCAGGCAGTGCCTGGTCCAGGAACTGCCCGCGATCGAGGGTTTGGCGCGCGTCGACGTGGTCTGCGCGGACAAGACCGGCACGCTCACCGAGAACGGCATGCGGCTCTCGCGGATAATGACGCTCGACGGTTTCGACGACGACGAGGTGCGCCGGGCGGCGAGCGCGTTGGCCGCCGACGATCCGCGCCCGAACGCCAGCGTGCAGGCCATCGGCGAAGGCCTCGACGCGGGACCGGGCTGGCAGAGCACGGCCGTCGCGCCGTTCTCCTCGGCCAAGAAGTGGAGCGGCATCTCCTACGGCGAGCACGGCGACTGGCTGCTCGGAGCGCCGGATGTACTGCTCGACCCGTCCTCCGAGGATGCCCGCGTCGCGGAGGAACTGGGATCGTCGGGCCTGCGCATCCTTCTGCTCGCCCGCGGCGACCGTCCCGTCGACGCGGCCGACGCGCCGAGCACGGTGCGGCCCGCCGCCCTGATCGTGCTCGAACAGAAGGTGCGCCCCGACGCCAGGGAAACCCTCGAATACTTTGCCGAGCAGAATGTTTCGATCAAGGTGATCTCCGGCGACAACGCGGTGTCGGTCGGCGCGGTGGCGACGTCGCTGGAACTGCCGGGCGGCGATCATGCGGTCGACGCCCGCGAATTGCCCGAGGACCGTGCGCGACTCGCCGATGTGCTGGAACGCCGGACCACCTTCGGCCGGGTCCGCCCCGATCAGAAGCGCGCCATGGTGGCCGCGCTGCAATCACGCGGCCACACCGTCGCCATGACCGGTGACGGTGTGAACGACGTACTGGCGCTCAAGGACGCCGATATCGGCGTGGCGATGGGTTCGGGCAGTCCGGCGACCCGCGCCGTGGCCCAGATCGTGCTGCTCGACAACAAATTCGCGACCCTGCCCTACGTGGTCGGCGAGGGCCGCCGGGTGATCGGCAATATCGAGCGGGTCTCGAACCTGTTCCTCACCAAGACCGTGTACTCGGTGCTGCTCGCCTTCCTGGTCGGGCTGGCCGGTGTCGGATCGCAGATCTTCGGCTACGACCCGATCGGTTACCCGTTCCTGCCCAGGCACGTCACGATCGCGGCCTGGTTCACCATCGGCATCCCGGCCTTCATCCTGTCGCTGGCCCCGAACAACGAACGGGCGCGCAGCGGATTCGTCGGGCGCGTCATGCGATTGGCGATTCCGTCGGGCATCGTGATCGGCGTCGCCACCTTCGTGGCCTACCTGATCGCCTACGCGGGAGCGGACGCGACCGAGGAGCAGAAGGTGCAGGCGGGTACGACCGCGCTCATCACCTTGATCATGATCGCGGTCTGGGTGCTCGCCATCGTGGCGCGGCCCTACGTGTGGTGGAAGGTCGTCCTCATCGCGACCTCGATCCTGGCCTATCTGGTGCTGTTCACGGTGCCGTTCACCCGGGAGTTCTTCAAACTCGATCCCTCGAATGTCGGGCTCACCACCGCGGCGTTCATCTGCGGCGCCGTCGGCATCGTCCTGGTCGAGATCGCCTGGTGGATCAGCACGGCGATCAGCGGGGAGCAGCCCACGCTCGTTCCGGTCTCGCCCGGCGGCAGCGCCTGAGTCCACGCGGCGGGCAACTGGACACCCGACCCGCCGCGCCACGAGAAACCTTGTGCGAAGCGGTCATTCGGTGTTGGAGTACCTTCTCCGATATGGAGGTTCTGCTGCACCGGATCGACGCGTTCGCCGACGCACCGTTCTCGGGCACCCCGGCCGCGGTCATGCCGCTGCGTAGCTGGCTGCCGGACGAGTTGCTGCGAAATCTGGCGGAGGGGAACAGCCTCGCCGAAACAGCCTTCTACACCTCGCGGCTGCCCCCCGAGGCGGGGGAACCGCCCGAGGGCAGACCGGTTTTCCATCTGCGGTGGTTCAGTCCGGCGGCCGAGATCGACATGTGCGGTCACGCGACCCTGGCCGCCGCGGCGCAGATCCTGGAGGACGCCCACCCCGGCGCCGATATGGTCAGTTTCTACACCAGGGGCGGTTGGGTGCACGTCGACCGCACCGACGACGACGAGTACGTCCTCGATCTGCCCTCGGTCGAATCCGTGGAGATAGAGCCGCCGCCCGCGCTGGTCGCCGCACTCGGTGTGCGGCCGGTGCGCGCGTTCTCCGGGCCGGACGAGGTGATCGTGGTCGCCACCGAGGCCGAAGTGCGCCGCGCCCGTCCGATACTCGCCGCGTTTCCGCCACTGCCCGGCGCCGCGGTGCTGACCGCGCGCGGTGACGACGTCGATATCGTCTCGCGCGTCTTCGCGCCCGGGCTCGGCGTCCCGGAGGATTCGGTCACCGGATCCGCGCACGCCCAACTGGTTCCGCTGTGGGCGCGCGTGATCGGTCGCAAAGCGCTGGTGGCACGACAGCTGTCCCGGCGCGGCGGTACCTTGCGCTGTGAACTGGTCGGGGACCGGGTGCTGCTGCTCGGGCGGTGCCGCCGCTATCTGGACGGCGTGGTGACGCTGCCCGACTGAGTACCCGGTTCGGGGTCGTGCGGGGCGGGCAGCAGCGGCGTCACCGCGAACCGCCCGGCGACCGCGTCGGCGGGCAGCGCCTCGACCGCGCGCACACCGGCGACGGCGGCCGTATCCCGCAGCTGTGGCAGTCGGCCGCGGACGACGAGTCCGACCGTGCAGGCACATCCGGCCTCGAGCGCCCGCGCCGATTCGGTGACCGCCTCGCGGGAGCCGTCGTCCACCGCGCCGGGCTCGCTCGGGTCGAGCGTGGCGAGCAGTTGCGACGCCGCCGACCGCGCGGAGGCGACGGCCACCGCGTCCCCGGCGGGCACCGCGACGGTCACCAGCGGGGATCGAGCGTCGGGGGTCGGCACCCGGTGCAGCACCTGCGCGATCCGCAGGCCGCCGCCGTAGGCCGGAATCCGTTCGGGTCGGATCTCCTCGGTGAACGACACCAGCGCCCACCGTTCGCCGTCGTCGGCACCCGCGAGCGAATCGCGCGCCCGCGTCAGATAGTCCGCCACCGGCTCTTCACGTTCGGGGCCGAGCCGGTCGGTCGAGACGGCGATCGGCCGAGGCGGATTCAGCTCACCCAGCACCACCATGCCTGCCACCAGCGCGATCACGCCGAGCGCGATCAGCGCGGCACGCACGACGAGCGGCCTGCCCGCTTCCGATTCGGCGACATCCGACCGTGCGGCGAGGGCCGCCGCACGGTCGACGTCGCGTTCGGAAGCGGACGGATCAGGCATCGCGCAGGACGCTCAGCGCGTGTTTCAGATCGTCGGGGTACTCGCTGGCGATCTCGAGATACCGGCCGTCGGCGGGATGGTGGAAGCCGAGGGTGTGGGCGTGCAGCCACTGCCGTTGCAGGCCGAGCCGTTCGGCCAGGCGCGGATCGGCGCCGTAGGTGAGATCACCGCAGCAGGGGTGGCGGACCGCCGAGAAATGCACCCGGATCTGATGGGTGCGGCCGGTTTCCAGATGGATGTCGAGCAGACTCGCGGCCTGGAACGCCTCGATGGTGTCGTAGTGGGTGATGCTCGGCCGTCCGTCGGCGGTGACGGCGAATTTCCAGGCGTTGCCGCGCGCCCGGCCGATCGGCGCGTCGATGGTGCCGCTGCTCGGATCGGGATGACCCTGCACCAGCGCGTGATAGCGCTTGTCGACGGTCCGCTGTTTGAACGCGCGCTTGAGCACGGTGTAGGCGTGCTCGGACTGCGCGACCACCATCACCCCCGACGTGCCGACATCGAGTCGGTGCACGATGCCCTGGCGCTCGTGCGCGCCCGAGGTGGAGATCCGGTAGCCCGCCGCGGCGAGTCCGCCGACCACGGTCGGTCCGGTCCAGCCGACGCCGGTATGGGCGGCGACGCCGACCGGCTTGTCGACCGCGACGATATCGTCGTCGGCGTAGAGGATCCGCATCCCCTCGACCGGTTCGGCCTCGATGGTCAATTCGCGTTTGGGTTCGGGGAATTCGACTTCGAGCCACGCGCCCGCGACCAGCCGGTCGGATTTGCCCGCGGGCACGCCGTCCAAGTGGACCGCCCCGTCGGAGGTCAGCGCGACCACCGCGGTGCGCGAGAGGCCGAGCAGCCGCGACAGCCCCGCGTCCACCCGCATCCCGTCGAGTCCGTCGGGCACCGGCATCGTTCTGGTTTCCCTCACGCGGCGTTCTCCTGTCCGGCGCTCTTCGCACCGCTCGCCCCGGCCGAACCCTCGGTCGGGGGCCGGTCGGACGCGGTGTCGCCGGAGTCGTTCGAATCGCTCGTGATCGTCCGGTCGTCCGGCTTCGCCTCGTCGGTGCCGCCGTCCACGGAATCGCGTCCGGTCCTCGTGCCGTCCGGTTCGAAACCGAACACCGTCAGCACCACCAGCAGGATCGCGCCGCACACGATCGCCGAATCCGCCACGTTGAACACCGGCCACCAGCCGACCGCGACGAAATCGACCACGTGTCCCTGCAACGGGCCCGGCGCGCGGAACAGCCGGTCGGTCAGATTGCCGAGAGCGCCGCCGAGCACCATGCCGAGCCCGATCGCCCACCACGGGGAGCGCAGCGTACGGCCGATCCTGATCACGCCGATCACCACGGCGGTGGCGACCAGGGTCAGCAGCCAGGTCATGCCCGTCGCCATGGAGAACGCCGCGCCCGGGTTGCGCACCAGGGTGAAACGGGCGAAATCGCCGATGATCGAGACCGGCTCGCCCGGGGTGAGATTGGCGACCACGATGGTCTTGGTCAGCAGATCGAGTCCGTACAGCACGACGGCGACGAGCAACAGGGCCCCGAGTCGCCTGGGCCGTCCGTCGGTCGCGAGTGGTGCCACGTCGTCGGTCGGCGCGGCGGCCGCGGCCGGTTCCCCGGTCGGCGATTGCGCGTCGTCGGGTAGCGGCACCGCGCGGTCAGCGGTGTTGTCCTCGGTCGGCCGGTCGTCACTCACGACGTTCATCATCTCTCGAGCGCGTACCCGCCCGCTCCGCGCCTCCGGTGCGGCGTGTTCGCGACGGTGTGGCGAGCGGGTATCAGGATGTCCCAGCTGACACTCAGGAAGCGGTCGTACGCTGTGCCATGTGACGGTGTTGTCTTCCCCCCACGTACCCCGCATCGCGCGCTCGGGCGTACTGCTCGTGATGCTCGCGGTCGGGCTCTCGGCCTTCGGCGTCGGCTGCGGCGACGATTCCGACGCGGCGGTCGCCACCGACGGCACCGAACCACTCGGCATCGGCAAGGAAGTGACCGTGCCGATCTCGGCGTCGGCCGCGAGCATCGTCTCGCCCGGCGCCGAACCGCGCGCGGTACTGCGTCCGCGCTATGCCGCGGGCACCACCCAGCAGGTCACCCTCTGTACCGACCATCGGATCCAACAGCAGATCAACGATCAACCGGTACGCGACTTCTCGACGCCCGCGCTGACCATTCCGATGACGGCGCAGGCGGGCGTCGAGGGCGTCGACCTGACGATCGGCGCGGTCACCAGCCCCGACCCCTCGCTCAGCAAGGCGCTCACCGCCATCGGCGGAACCCACGCCGGATTCGACTTCAGCGACGACGGCGCCATCACCGCGCTGCGGCTCGCGCCGTCGCCCGACACCTCCAACTCGGCGCGCGCGGCCCTGGAACAGGCTTTCTACCAAGCGGTCTATCGCTCGATCATGTTCCCCGACGAGCCGATCGGCGAAGGCGCGATCTGGACCGTGCACCAGGAGGTGGACGGTGGCGTCGCACTCGACCAGGTGACGACCGCGACCCTGACCGGCATCGACGGCGATCGACTCACCATCGATCTGCACGTGGTGCAGATGCCCAAGGCCGAGGTGTGGGCACTGCCCAACGACGCGGGCATCCTCGACATCGAGGACTACACGATGGAGGGCACCGGCACCATCACGGTCGACCTCGGACTGCCGCTGCCGGTGTCGGGATCGATCACCGTCGGCGGCCACCAGGCCTACCGCGACCCGCGCAGCGCGAGCAATCTGCAACAGACGATCACCACGCAGGTCACGTGGACCGAGTGACCAGGGGCGGGGCGGTGCTGCTCGCCGCCATGAGCACGGCACTGCTGGCCGGATGCGGATCGGATTCGACCGACGACGACGGCCCGGCGCTGCCCGCGCTCGGCCCGATCGTCGCCGCGGCGCCCGCGACGGGACCGCCCATCACCGAGGTGGTCGTCCTCGGTCAGCTGTTGCTCGGCCCGGAGGACCTGCCGTCGGGCATGGAACAGGTGCCCGAATCCGCTCTCGGACTCTCCGGCTCCGGTGGCGCGGCGACCCGGCCCGCCGAATGCGCCGAGGTTCTGCAACCGCTCGCACGACAGCGCCCGGACGCGCTCACCAGATACGCGGTCGGATTCAACGGACCGAACTTCTCGAGTATCGATATCGACGCCGCGACTTTCCCGAACGACAAACTCTCCGGTGCGTTCGACGAGGTGCAGCAGACATTGCGTAAATGCACCAGCTATTCCGGAACCGATGCCGACCAAGCGGCGATCGACTATCGCCTCGGCGGACTCGAACAACCCGCGGCGGGCGACGCGTCGACCTCGTTCCAGCTACGGCTGACCAGCGAAGGATTCACCCTCGTCTCGCTGGTCTCGCTGGTCCAGGTCGGCAATACCCTCACCCAGGTGTCGGTGACCGCACCGGAATCGGTCGACCCCGGCGTGCTCACCGATCTCACCGCCGCGCAGGTCCGCAGCCTGAAACAGGTCCCCGGCTCCTAGCGCCGATCGATATCGAGAATTCGCGGAACTTTCGGTCGAACAGGGCTTGATCCGAGACACGCGGGGAATAGGCTCGCAACAGAGCCGATATTCGCCACGATCGGAGGTCTGCCATGCCGACTGTCAAATCAGTTCCCGATGGATATCCGGTGGTCTCACCCGGGCTGGCGGTCGACGGAGCCGCCGACGCCATCGATTACTACAAAACCGTATTCGGAGCCGTCGAACGGATGCGGATGCCGCGTCCCGACGGCAAGATCGCGCACTGCGAACTGACGCTGGGCGAGTCGGTCATCATGCTCGGCGACCCCGCACCCGACATGGAATTCCTCGACCCGAAGACGGTCGGTGGTACACCGGTGAACCTGCACGTCTACGTGGCGGACGCCGACGCGGCGTTCGCCGCCGCCCTGGCGGGGGGTGGGAGGGAACTCACTCCCATGACGGACCAGTTCTACGGTGACCGCAGCGGGACGTTCGAGGATCCGTGGGGGCACCGGTGGACGGTGGCCACGCATGTGGAGGATGTGTCGCCGGAGGAGATGGACCGGCGGATGGCCGACATGTTCGGGTGAGGTCGGGGCCCGCCGCTTGATTTCTCGTATGTGAGGGGTGGGTCTCGAGATGCTGTGATGTTGGCCGCTGGCGCGGCGTGGTTCGCGGCCTTGATGTCTCGCGTCCGAGCGGTCGAGACTCGCGCCTTCGGCGCATGCGCTTCGACCGCTCGGACGCGAGACGGCCGCGAACCGTCGCTCGTCGGGCTCGCTCCCTGGTGGGGGCGTTTCGTTGGTCGGTGAGGGGGTGGTTGTA